>NZ_JBEZWH010000077.1:0-36362 GCF_040703975.1 Spirillospora sp. NPDC029432 | reverse complement strand
CCTGGGCCAGGACGCGATCGGCGTGTACACGGAGCTGATCGAGGCATCGCACTACGGGCGCGACGACCTCGACCGCGTCGACCGGCCGACAGCGTCAGCCAGCCGTCGGTGGGGCAGGTGTTGACCTTGGTGGTGCGCACGCTGAGGCCGCCGCCGGCGCCCTGCCCGACGAGCCGCCACAGCGTCGGCGTCGCCTTCTCGCCGACGTCCTTCCACATGAGCCCCGGCACACCGATGAGCACGGTACGTCCGGAAGGCGCGGCGGAAGCGTCGGCGCGGGCCGGCTCGGCGGCCGCGACGCCGCCCGCGAACAGGGCGGTCACCAGCGTGGACACGGCGGCGAGGAACAAGCCGATCTTGAGCCCCCGCGCCATGGCGTCCAGGCTACAGGCCTCCGGAAGCGGGCAGTGGGGGACTTGGGCCAGGATGGGGGGCATGCGTGAAGGCAACGGGGTCCGCGAGGCGGGCGTGCGGAGGCGGGCACGGCCGCCGGAGCCGCTGATCCTGCTCGCCGGCGTCGCCGTCGCCGTGCTGACGGTCACGCCGATCATCGTGTGGTGGCTCACCAACCCGCCGGACCAGCGGCTGGTCGACCTGGAGGTCTACCGGGACGGCGGCCGCGCGATCCTGCGCGGGGCGCCGCTGTACGAGGTGCTCACCCAGCCGCCGCAGCTGCTCCCGTTCACGTACCCGCCGTTCGCCTCGCTGCTCGCGGTGCCGTTCACGGTGATCTCGTGGAAGGCGGCGCAGGGGCTGTGGATGGCGATGCTGTACGCGGCGCTGCTCGTCGTCGTCTGGTACTCGTTCCGCGACCTCATCCGCCGTACCGGCCGCTGGGCGCCGCTGACGATGGGGCTGCTGGTCGGCGCGACGGCCTGGATGATGCCGGTGTTCGACCAGGCGAGGTTCGGGCAGGTCGGGGTGCTGCTGATGGCGCTGTGCCTGGCGGACTGCGTGCCGGGCCGGACGTACTGGCCGCGCGGCCTGCTGGTCGGGCTCGCGGTGGCGATCAAGCTGGTGCCCGGCGTCTTCCTGATCTACTTCCTCGTCACCGGGCGGCGGGACGCGCTGTTCAACGCGGTCATGACGGCCGGGGCGGCGACGCTGGGCGCGTTCGCGCTGCTGCCCAGCGACTCGGTCGACTTCTGGTTCGGGGCGCTGCTGGAGGGCGGCGACCGTACCGGCGCCGTGAACGGCACCACGAACCAGGCGATCAACGGCATGGTCGCGCGGATCTACCTGCCCGACCCGTTCGGCTCGCTGGTGTGGCTGGTGCTGGCGGCGCTCATGGCGTACTTCGGGTTCCGGATGGCGCGGCGCGCGACGCTGCTCGGGGACGCGCTCGCGGGCGTCGAGGGGCGCGCCGTGGACGCGCACAGCCTCCGCCTCGGGGCCGTCGCGATCGTGGGCCTGCTCTCCGTACTGCTGTCCCCTGTGGGATGGATTCACCACCTTGTGTGGATGGTCCCGGTGCTCGGGGCTTTGGTGGGCGATGGGCGAGACACGCGAAGACGTCTGATCGCGGGCGTCGCCTGGGTCTGGTTCCTGTTCCCGCTGCCGTGGTGGGGCGCCAAGCTGATCAGTCTCCAGCAGGGGCTAATCACCAAGATTCCGGGCAAGATCGTGCAGGACGCGTTCGGACTGGCGGCCGTGGTGATGGTGGTGCTGCTGGGTCACTGGCTGGTCAAGCGCCTGCCACCGGCCGAGCCCGGTCTCGGAGATCCTTCGCACGGCCGTGCCGAGGTGGGTACGCTCGCCCCGTGATGCTTGTCGCGGTGGCCGTCGCCGGACTGGTGGCCGGGGTGGCCGGACTCTCCATCGCCGTGGTGGCCCACAACCGGGCCAACCAGGTCGTCGAGGAGTGCTCGGACGTCCTCAGGCGCCAGCTCCAGGCGCTCGGCGGGGGACCCGACCGCCACGCCCTGCGGGACCTGGCGATCGTGCACTACGACGCGCTCAAGGAGATGTCGGGGCACCGGTCGTTCTCCCTCGCCATGATCAACGCCAATGGCGACGGGGTGGTGGTCAGCTCGATCAACGGCCGTACCGAGACCCGGACGTACGCCAAGGCGGTCCGCGACGGCCACCCGGTCGAGCACCTCTCGCCCGAGGAGAACCAGGCCCTGCGCGCCGCCCGGCTGGGCAAGGGCCCGGTCGTCTCCATGGACGACCCGCTGCCCGACTTCGGAAGCGGGCCGCGCACGCCGTCCCCCACGCCCTGAGGACCGGACCCGGGCGGACCACACCGTAAACTCGGACCTCTCCACTCCATCCCTGCCACCTCTTCGTTTCCGCCGGGCCGTCCCGCCGCCGCGGCGGAGGAGCCGATCTTCCATGTCACAGCGATTCGCCTATCTCGGGCCGCAGGGCACCTTCACCGAGGCCGCGCTGCGCTCGATCCCGGCCGCCTACGACGCCGAGCACCTGCCGTACAGCACGGTCCCGGCCGCGCTGGACGCGCTGCGCCGGCACGACGTGGACGCCGCCGTCGTCGCCCTGGAGAACTCGGTCGAGGGCTCGGTCCCGACGACCCTGGACGAGCTGGCCACCGGCGAGCCCCTCCAGATCGTCGCCGAGGTCCACCTGCCGGTCTCGTTCGCCCTGCTCGTCCGCCCGGGCACCGCGCTGGCCGACATCAAGACCGTCGCCTCGCACCCGCACGCGCAGCCGCAGTGCCGCCGCTGGCTTGGCGAGCACGTCCCGGACGCCGAGTGGCGCGCCGCCACGTCCAACGCCGAGGCCGCCCAGCACGTCGCCGACGGCCACTACGACGCCGCCCTCGCCGGCGCGTTCGCCGCGTCCCGCTACGGCCTGTCGGTGCTGGCCGAGGACATCCACGACGTCGCCGACGCCGTCACCCGCTTCATCATGCTGCGCCGCCCCTGCCCGCCCCCGCCGCCGACGGGCATGGACCGCACGACCGTGGTCGCGTTCATCGGCGAGGACCACCCGGGCGCCCTGCTGGAGATCCTCCAGGAGTTCGCGATGCGCGGGATCAACCTGACCCTGATCCAGTCCCGCCCCACCGGCGCCGGCCTCGGCTCGTACCTGTTCTGGATGGACTTCGAGGGCCACGTCTCCGACGCCCGCGTCGGCGAGGCCCTGATGGGCCTGCGCCGCGTCTGCGCGGACGTCCGCTTCCTGGGCTCGTACACCCGCGCCGACCAGGTTCGCCCGGAGATCCGCCGCGGCACCCACGACGCCGACTTCACCGAGGCCGCCGCCTGGCTGGAGTCCGTCCGCTCGGGCCAGCCCCACGCGTGACCCGAACGTGATCACCCACCTATCTCGGCGTGCAGGGTCCCGGCGACAGCGTGGATGTCCAGTAGTCCGGCGTCTACGCTGCGGTGGATGACGACGTTCGACGAGTACGAGCGTGAGCTGTGGGCCGGGCGGGCCTCCGCGTACGACCGCGGGTTCGCCCGGCTCACCGCGTACACGGCACCGCTGCTGTGCGAGGCGGCCGGGGCCGGGCCCGGGACGCGGCTGCTGGACGTGGGGACGGGGCCGGGCGTCGTGGCCCGCGAGGCGGTACGGCGCGGCGCCGGGGTGTCGGCCGTGGACGCCGAACCGGGCATGGCCGAGACGGCGGCGCGGAACGTCCCCGGCCTGGACGTGCGGGTGGCCGTCCTGCCGGAGCTGCCGTTCGGGGACGGGGCGTTCGACGCCGTCACCGGCAACTTCGTGATCAACCATGTGGGGGATCCGGACGCGGCGCTGCGCGAGCTGCGGCGGGTGCTGCGGCCCGGCGGGCGGCTGGCGCTGACCTGCTGGGAGATGCCCGGCAGCGGCGCGCTGGCGATCGTCCGGGACGCGATCGAGGAGGCCGGTGTGGCGTGGCCGGACGACATCCCCGTGTCGCCGTTCATGGAGTACGGGGAGCGCGCGGCGTTCCTTGAGCTGGTGCGCGGCGCCGGGTTCGGGGACGCGGGCGTGGATGCGGTGACCTGGCGGCACGTCGTCGATCCGGAGGACTGGTGGGAGACCGGGGCGCTGTCCCGGGTCGGCAGCAACGGCGTGATCCTCTCCCGGCAGGATCCGGCCACGGTCGCGCGGGTCAAGACCGCCTACGACGCGATCATGACCCGGTACGCGGTGGACGGCGGCAATGTGTCGCTGCCCGCGCACGCCCTCCTGGCGCACGGTACGCGCTAGGGCGGGACCCCTCGCCGCGCGGCGAGGGGTCCCGCGGCGGCCGTAGCCTCGGGTCTGTGATCGACCTGCGAGCGCTTCGAGAGGATCCCGATCGGCTGCGCGCCTCCCAGCGCGCCCGCGGCGAGGACGAGACCGTCGTCGGCGCGCTGCTCGACCTGGACGAACGGCGGCGCGGAGCGCTGTCGTCGTTCGAGCGGCTGCGCGCGGAGCAGAAGGACCTCGGCAGGTCCGTCTCCAAGGCTCGGGGCGACGAGCGGGAGGAGCTGCTGGCCCGCGGCAGGGAGCTGGCCCGTCAGGTCAAGGAGGCTTCCGCGGAGGCCGACCGGCTCGGCGGCGAGCTGGACGCGCTGCTCAAGAGCGTGCCCAACGTCATCGAGGAGGGCACCCCGGAGGGCGGCGAGCAGGACTACGTCGTCCTGGAGCACGTCGGCGAGCCGCCGGAGTTCGACTTCGAGCCGAGGGACCACCTGGAGCTGGGCGAGGGCCTCGGCGCGATCGACATGGAGCGCGGCGCCAAGGTGTCCGGCGCGCGGTCCTACTACCTGACCGGGATCGGCGCGCGGCTCCAGTTCGCGCTGCTCAACCTGGCCATGGAGCAGGCGGTGGCGAACGGCTTCGTCCCGATGGTCCCGCCCGTCCTGGTCAAGCCGGACGCGATGGGCTTCCTGGGCGCGTACGCCGCGGACGCCTACCGGCTCCAGGAGGCCGACCTCTACCTGGCCGGCACGTCCGAGGTGCCGCTCGCCGCGTACCACATGAACGAGATCATCACCGATCTGCCGCGGCGGTACGTGGGCTGGTCGTCCTGCTTCCGGCGGGAGGCCGGCTCGTACGGCGAGGACACCCGCGGGCTCATCCGGGTGCACCAGTTCGACAAGGTCGAGATGTTCTCCTACTGCGACCCCGCCGACGCCCACCAAGAGCACCTGCGGCTGCTGGAGTGGGAGAAGGAGATGCTGGCCGAGGTCGAGCTGCCGTACCGCGTGATCGACGTGGCGGCCGGCGACCTCGGCCCGAGCGCGGCCCGCAAGTACGACTGCGAGGCGTGGGCGCCGACGCGGAACGGCTACCGTGAGCTGACCTCGACGTCCAACTGCACCGGGTTCCAGGCCCGCCGCCTGTCCGTACGGCACCGCGACGGGAGCGGCAAGAACCGGCCGGTCGCCACCCTCAACGGCACCCTGGCCACCACCCGCTGGATCGTGGCGATCCTGGAGAACCACCAGCAAGCGGACGGATCGGTGCGGGTGCCCGAGGCGCTGCGCAAGTACCTGGGCATGGCCGTCCTGGAGCCGGTCAAGCGCTGATCGTCGCCTATGGTGTGTTCCAGCGGCCGACGGACGGGTTTCGGCGGTGACTGGAAGGTGACATGTCGGACTTCACGCCTCGGCTGATCGCCACCGATCTGGACGGCACCATCGTGCGCTCCGACGGCACGGTCTCGGACCGTACCGTCGCCGCGCTCGCCCGCGTGGAACGCGCCGGAGCCACCCTCGTCATGGTCACCGGCCGGCCGCCGCGCTGGATGAAGGACATCGCCGCCGAGGTCGGCCACCACGGCGTCGCGATCTGCGCCAACGGCGCCGTGCTGTACGACCTGCACACCGAGACCGTCCTGCGCACCCACGAGATCGAGCCGCGGGTGATCGAGCAGGTCGTCCGCAAGCTCCGCGAGGCCGTACCGGAACTGCGGTTCGCCGTCGAGCACCCGGACGGCTTCTTCTTCGAGGCCAGCTACAACCTCGGCCGCTGGGACGCCCGCCGCTTCGGCGGCCAGGCCGTCGACGACGCGACGCTGTTCAGCAAGAGCGGCACCAAGCTGCTCGCCCTGCACCCGGCCGCCGACCCCGACTCCCTCGCCGCGCGGGCGATCGGCGCGGTCGGCGACCTGGTCACCGTCACCCACTCCTCCGGCCGCGGCCTCCTGGAGATGAGCGCCCAGGGCATCACCAAGGCCAGCGCGCTGGCCGAGTTCTGCAACGAGCAGGGGATCACCTCGGCCCAGGTGGCCGCGTTCGGCGACATGCCCAACGACCTCCCGATGCTCACCTGGGCCGGCACCTCCTACGGCGTCGCGAACGCCCATCCGGACGTCCTCGCCACCGTCACCCACACCACCGCGAGCAACGACGACGACGGCGTCGCCCAGATCCTGGAGAAGTACTACAGGTAGGGGCCCGAGGTGTGGCGGGGGCCGGGCTTCTCCTCCTCCGCGCCGGGCGGGACCATGCCGGCCGGCAGCGCGCGGCGCATCTGCTCCAGCTGGGCCCGCGCCGCCATCTGCTGCGCGAACAGCGTGGTCTGGATCCCGTGGAACAGGCCCTCCAGCCAGCCGACCAGCTGGGCCTGCGCGATCCGCAGCTCCGCCTCGCTCGGCACCGTGCCCTCGACGAACGGCAGCGACAGCCGCTCCAGCTCCTCGATCAGCTCCGGCGCCAGCCCGTCCTCCAGCTCCTTGATCGAGGACTGGTGGATCTCCCGCAGCCGGGCGCGGCTCGCCTCGTCCAGCGGCGCGGCCTTGACCTCTTCGAGCAGCTGCCGGATCATGCCGCCGATCCGCATCACCTTCGCCGGCTGCTCGACCATCTCGGTCACCGACTTCTCGCCGGACTCGTTCTCGCCGGCGCCCTCCATCGCGATCCCGTTCGGACCGACCACCAGGACCTGGGGCTCCTTGTCGTGCTCCGAAGGCTGGTTCATGATCACTCCCGTCTCACCCGCTCAGCAGAATCTTGCCGATGTGGCCGCTCGCCTCCAGCAGCCGATGCGCCTCGGCCGCCTCGGCCATGGGCAGCGTCCGATCGACGATAGGCCGGACGTCGCCCTTCGCCAGCAACGGCCACACATGTTCGCGCACCGATGCCACGATCGCGGCCTTCTCGTCCAACGGACGGGCCCGCAGAGAGGTGGCGTGGACGGCCGCCCTCTTGCGCAGCAGCGCGTTCAGGTCGAGCTCGGCCCGCGCCCCGCCCTGCAGCCCGATCACCATCAGCCGCCCGCCCGTGGCCAGCGACTCCACGTTCCGCGCCAGGTACTTGGCGCCCATGTTGTCCAGGATCACGTCGTACGGGCCGTACGCCACGAAGTCGTCCTCGCGGTAGTTGATCGCCGTCTCGGCGCCCAGCTCCCGGCAGCGCTCCGCCTTCTCCGCGGTGCCGACCGTGCACAGCACCCGCGCGCCGAACGCCCGCGCCAGCTGGATCGCCATTGTCCCGATGCCGCTGCTCCCACCGTGGACGAGGAACGTCTCGCCCGCCTTCAGCCCCCCGAGCTGAAACACGTTCGACCAGACCGTGCAGGCCACCTCGGGCAGCCCCGCGGCCTCGACGAGATCGACGCCCTCGGGCACGGGCAGCAGCTGGCCCGCCGGGATCGCCACCTTCTCGGCGTACCCGCCGCCGGCGAGCAGCGCGCACACCTCGTCCCCGACCCGCCACCCGCCGACGCCCTCGCCGAGCGCGACGATCCGTCCCGACACCTCCAGCCCCGGGTACGGGGACGCCCCCGGCGGCGGCTCGTAGAACCCGAGCCGCTGCATCACGTCCGCCCGGTTGACCGCGCTCGCGGCCACCTCGACCAGCACCTCGCCCGGCCCCGCCGCCGCGTCCGGCACCTCCGTCCACTCCAGGACGTCGGGGTCACCGGGCTCGCGGATAACGATCGCATGCATACAGATCACGCTACCGGGAGGTCAGGGGGGACATGGGAACTCACGGGTGATGCGTGGTATTGACGCACGGGTATCCTTCGGATGGGCCGACGCCTACCCGCTCCTGAACCCAACTTTAGAGGCGCGGCCGAGGGGAGAGACGGTGGCAAGGAACGATCACGACGGACGTTCCCTGGAGGAGCGTCTGGCGTCCCTGGACGCGATGAGCAGCGAGGCCACCGGGCCGACCGCTGTCCCGCCCGCGCCCAAGCCCGCCGCCGATCCCGAGAAGCCCGTGGACACCGGTGATTCCGGCGATCCCGGCGAGGGTGACCAGGCCGACGAGGAGTCCACGCTTGTGGAGCCGGGCGAGCAGACCCCCTCCTCCGAGGCGCCCTCCCCGCCTCCGGCGGAACCGGAGAATCCATGGCTCGCGCCGCCGCCCTTCCAGGACGGCCCGCCCGCCGAGGGCAGCGGCGTCCCCGGGCAGCCGCCGACGCCGCCGCCCGGGTTCCCGCCCGCGTACAACGACTTCAACGCCCCGCCGCCGTACGCCGCGCCTCCGCCCCCGTACGAGGGCAGCCCGATGCCGCAGCCGTTCGACGGCGGCATGCTGCCCCCGCCGTACGCCGGCAACTTCCAGCAGCCGGGCCAGCCGCCGCAGCCGCCGCAGCCGCCGAGCGAGGGCGGCGACATCGCGCCACCGCCGCCGAGCAACGGCCAGGGCTCCCCGCCCCTGGAACAGCTGCCCCCGTACCCGCCCGGCCAGCAGCCGCCGGCCCCGCAGTTCCCGTACGCGCCGGCGGAGGGCGACCAGCGGTTCCTCAACGCGCCGCCTGCCGAGGGCGCCCAGTACCCGTACACCCCCAACCAGCCGCCTCCGGTCCCGTACGACCCGAACCAGCCGCCCCCTCCCGGCGCGCCCCACGACGCCAACCGGCCACCCCTGCCCGGGGCACCGCTGGACCCGAACCAGCCCCCGCCGCCTGGCGCGCCGTACGACCCGAATCAGCCGCCCCCGCCTGGCGCGCCGTTCGACGCCAACCAGCCGCCGCCTGGCGCGCCGTACGACGCTAACCAGCCTCCGCCGCCGGGGGCGCCGTACGACCCGAATCAGCCGTCCCCGCCTGGGGCGCCGTACGACCCCAATCAGGCCATGCCGCCCGGTGGTGGGCCGTACCCCACGCAGGGGTACGGGCCTCCGATGCAGCCGCTGGGGGAGCAGCAGCACCTCATTCCGGGCATGCCGCCGCCCGGCGCGTATCCGCAGGAGCAGCAGGAGCCTCCGGAGCCGCAGACGGCCGAGAGCCTCAGTTCGGAGAACCTCCTCGGTGAGCGCCGCATCGCGCCGTCCGGCGGGTGGCGGCGGGCCGTCTACAAGGCGACCGCGGGGAGCGTCCATCCGGGCGAGTCCCAGGCCGAGATGCGCCGCAAGGACCTGGTCGCACGGGCGCGCCAGCCGGTCGGCGGCGGGCACCACCGGGTGGCCGTGATGTCGCTGAAGGGCGGTGTCGGCAAGACGACCACCACGACCGGGCTCGGCTCGATGCTCGCCTCGCTGCGCGGCGACCGGGTGATCGCGGTGGACGCCAACCCGGACCGCGGCACGCTGTCCGACAAGGTCAAGCTGGAGACCGCGGCGACGGTGCGCGACCTGCTCAACAACCGCGACAAGATCCACCGGTATGCCGACGTCCGCGGGTTCACCTCGCAGAACGGCGCGCGCCTGGAGGTCCTCGCGTCCGACCGCGACCCGGCGGTCAGCGAGGCGTTCAGCGCCGAGGACTACTCCGCCGTCGCGGTCGTCCTGGAGCAGTACTACTCGATCTGCATCACCGACTGCGGCACGGGCCTGCTGCACTCGGCGATGGCGGGCGTGCTGAGCCTGGCCGACCAGCTCGTCCTGGTCAGCTCGCCGTCCGTGGACGGCGCGCGGTCGGCCAGCGCGACGCTCGACTGGCTGGAGGCCCACGACCACGGCCACCTGGTACGGAACGGCGTCGTCGTGCTGTCGATGGTCCGCAACCGCACCCGCAGCCAGGTCGACCTGGACAAGCTCCAGGCCCACTTCGAGAGCCGCTGCCGGGCGGTCGTCCGCATCCCGTACGACGACCACCTGGAAGAGGGCGCGGAGGTCGAGCTGGAGGCGCTCGCCCCGCACACGCGCGAGGCGTACCTGAACCTCGCCGCCGTCGTGGGGGACGGCCTCGGCCACCAGCGCCGCCCGCACGAATGATCCTGCTGAGTGGGACGGCGTGATGCGTTCCGGCGGGGACGTGCTGCACATTCGTGAGCCAGCAGCGCGTCTCCGCAAAGGAACCACGGCATGGTCGGCTGGAGTCACCGGTACGCGAAGATCAACGGGCTTGACGTCCATTACGTCGAGCAGGGCGAGGGGCCGCTGGTCGTCCTCCTGCACGGCTTCCCCCACACCTGGTTCAGCTGGCGCCACCAGATAGGGCCGATCGCCGACGCGGGCTTCCGTGTCGTCGCGCCCGACATGCGCGGTATGGGGCGGACGAGCGGGCCGGCCGACCATCGCGAGTACGTCGTCGACCGCATCGTCGGCGACCTGACCGGGCTCCTCGACCATCTCGGCGAGGAGAAGGCCGTCTTCAGCGGGCTGGACTTCGGGCTGTTCGCGGCGTACGACCTGGCGTACCACCATCCCGAACGGGTCGCGGCGCTGATCGGCCTGGAGAACCCGTTCTTCACCCCGAGCCCGGTCTCACCGCTCACGCTCGCCGCGAAGCAGGCGCGGAAGCACTTCAACCACATCCATTACTTCGTGGATTCCCCCGGCGCCGCCGATCGCGATCTGGCCGCCGCGCCCCGGGAGTTCCTGCGCAAACTCTTCTACGCGCTCTCCAGCGACTACCACTACCTCGATGTCTGGCGGAAACCGCCGGGGACGACCTACATCGACGCGCTCCCGGAAACGCCGCCGCTGCCCTGGCCGTGGCTGACGGAGCTGGAGTTGGAGTTCTACGTCGCCGATTACAGCCGCAGCGGATTCACGGGCGGGCTGAACTGGTATCGCGCCATGGACCTCTCCTGGGAGTACCGGAAGTCGTACGGCGATCGGAAGACGACCGTTCCGTACTACTTCATCGGCAGCGAGCAGGATGTCGACCTGGAGGCCTGGCACGGCACCGACCCCCTGGACAAGCTGCAGGACCACCACGGCGACCTGCGCGCCGTGCGCATGCTGAAGAACGCCGGCCACATGATGCAGATGGAGAAGGCAGAGGAAACGACGGCCACGATGCTGGAGTTCCTCTCCTGAAGGAGGCGTGGATGACCGAGAACCGGGTCGCGGTCGTGACCGGCGCCAGCCGGGGCGCCGGCAAGGGGATCGCGCTCGCGCTGGGCGAGGCGGGCGCGACCGTTTACGTGACCGGACGCACCCGTACGCCGGACGACACGGACCTGCCGGGCACGGTGTTCGCCACCGCCGAGGAGATCGACGCGCGCGGCGGCAAGGGCGTCCCGGTGGTCTGCGACCACTCCGACGACACCCAGGTCGAGGCCCTCTTCCAGCAGGTGGAACGCGAGCAGGGCCGGCTCGACATCCTCGTCAACAACGCCTTCACCATTCCCGACGGCCTGACCAAGAAGGGGCCGTTCTGGGAAAAGCCGCTGGGCCTGCAGGACATGTTCGACGTGGGGATGCGTTCCGCCTACGTTTCCAGCTACTACGGCGCCCCGCTCCTCACCAGGAGCGAATCGGGCCTCGTCGTCAACACCTCGTCCTTCGGCGGCCGCTGCTACATGCACGGCCCCGCGTACGGTGCCGGAAAGGCCGCCGTCGACAAGATGGCCCACGACATGGCGGTCGACTTCAAGCCGTTCGGCGTCGCCGTCATCTCCCTCTGGATGGGCCTCCTGATGACCGAACGCAACGCCGCCCTTTTCGGCGCCGTTCCGGACCGCTACCAGTCCATCGCCGCCACCGCCGAGTCCCCGGAGTTCAGCGGCCGCATCATCGACGCCCTGTCCCGCCACCCCGACCGGATGAGCTGGACGGGCCAGGTCCTGATCGGCGCCGAGATCGGCGAACGGCTCGGCGTGGTCGACATCGACGGCAAGAAGCCGGCCTCCCACCGTCCCATGCTCGGGGACACCCCCACCTACAGCGACGCGGTGGTCGACTGATCGGGGGTCAGTGAACGGCGCGCCTCGCCGGATACCATTCCTCGCCCACGGGCTCGCCCGCCATGTTCCAGCTCCAGGAGACGGTCGGGGTTATCCGCACGTACACGCCGGGCCCGACCATGCCCACCCGTTCGACCGGCTGCCCGGCGCGCCCGTAGACGCGGATGCCGCGCGCGATGAACGGCTCGAACGACACCATGTCGTCGATGACGAGCGCGACCCTGTCCCGGCCGCCGAGCACGTTCCGGATCTTCCGGGTGCCCACCACGGTCGAGCCGCCGCCGACCCAGAAGTCCGTCCCGTCGAACTCGAACGCGACCGGGACCACGTCCGGCTGCCCGTCCTCCGAAACGGTGGCCAGCCGCGCGAGCGGCTGCGACCGCAGGTAGGCGACCTCTTCCTCGGTGAATGCCACGAACACCTCCACTCTTCGAACGACCACCAAACCAGCCCCCGCACCTCGCGCACAAGAACATCACGCACGACCGGGCGCACCCTCCATCTAGGACAGGAGCCGGCCTACTCGCTTCCTATCGTCGCTGTCGTCAGAGACCGACGAAAGGACCCCCCATGGCCGAGCAGACCAGCGCCGCACCGCAGGGCTACACCACCGTCGCCCCCTGGGTCGTCACCGACGACACGGGAGCCCTTCTCGACTTCGTCGCCCGGGACCCCTTCGGCAACATCACCCCGACCACCTGAAGGGCCGCGGGTACGGGAAGATCATCGCGGGCGGGCCTGCGGTGCGCGTAGCCGGCCTGAGCGATGGGTACAGGCGGAGGCTGTGGGATTCGAACCCACGGTACCGGGGTCACCGGCACTGCGGTTTTCAAGACCGCCGCACTCGTCCACTATGCGAAGCCTCCTGGGCAGGCTCCACGATAGCGGGTCGGGTGGCGGGAGTTCACCGGGCTTTCGGCGGGACGGGTGGGGCGTTGGACCTGAGGCGGGATGATCGCATCCGTTACGCTCGTCCGCATGTCTGAGACACCGAACGACCCGGCCGGGACCACGCACCAGTTCCAGAACTTCCAGGCGCAGCGGCCGGCCGAGAAGGCCTCGAAGGTGAACACCGGGCTCATCGTGGGCGTCGTGGCCGCGGTGGCGGTCGTGGTCGTGCTGGCCGTCATCGTGGCGATGATGCTCTGACGCTCAGCCGCCGGAGGCCGAGAAGTGCTGGTAGTCCTTGGTGCCGCTCCAGTCGCCGCCCCAGCCCCAGCCGATCGAGGCGAACGCCTTGACGACCTTGTCGCCGTCGTGGATGACGCCGGGGTCGCGGCGGGAGCGGTTCTTGAACTTGACGCAGTCCTTGTGGGCGACCCGGCCGCTCGCGCTGACGTACGGGTTCTCGCACGGGTTGATGTCGACGGCCGTGCCGAGCGCGTGCTGTGACCAGTTGCTGGAGCCCGTGGCCTGGCGGCAGTTGAACGCCGAGGTGTTGTTGGCCTCGATCGAGTCGAAGTCGCTGCCCTTGTAGGCGTCCACGGGCTCCATGCGTTCGATCGGGTAGCGCTGGTCGTAGAGCTTCCGGAAGACCTTGACGAGGTCCTCGGCGTGGTCGGCGTTCACGACGAGGCGGCCGTTGGCGTGCGGCTTCTTGTCCATGCCCCAGTACGTCATCTCGATCATGCGGAGGCCGGACGGCGAGACCGGGCAGCCGCGGCGCCAGGAGTGCGGGAGGTCGCGGGCGGTGACCTTCTTGATCTTCGACTGGAACGCCTGCGGTGAGGCGGGCGCGGACGGGGACGCGGTGCCGCCCGTCGCGGTCGGCGGCGGGGCCGGGGTGGTCGGTTCCGGGTCGGAGTCGCGGCCACATCCGGTCGTGGCGGTGGCGAGGGCCATCACGAGGGCCGCCGTGGTGGTAAGCCGTCTGCCTGGCATGACGGCAGGATCGCATGCCGCGGCGGCTTCGCGTGGGACCCCGGATTCGCTACGGTGCGTCTGAGGGCGTGCCCGCCGTTGAAGGGGACGGGGGCGGGTACGCGGTGCCGAGTCGTCGTCCCCCGGCCAGGGAGCCGGAATGGGCGAGCCCCAGGAGCCTTCGAGCCTGGAGGACGAGATCTTCGCGGTGGCCTCCTCGGTCGAGGAGACCGACCGGGGGGAACCGCTGCTGCGGCTGCGCCCGCGGCGTGTCGAACTGCCGCGCCGGGACGTGGGCCTGGCGGTGGGCGGGTTCCTGACGTTCGTGTTCGTGGACGCCGTGATGATGTACGCGCCGCTGATGATGAGCCGCCGGCCCAGCCTGCTGCCGCAGATGGTGACGCTGCTCGTGCTGGCGTTCGGGCTGGGCGGGCTGCTCGTCTGGAAGGTGCGGGGATCGTGGCGGCCGTTCGGCGTCGGGATGATGCTGGGCTGGGTGTTCCTGACGCTGGTGTCGGTGGGGTTCCTGACCGGCCTGACGTCGCTCTAGCCGGCGCCGATGCGCTTCACCACCTGGGTGAACGCGCGTCCGATGGCCTCCAGGTCGGCGGGGTCGACGACGTCGATGAAGAAGTTCCGCACGGTCTCGACGTGGTCGCGGGCGGCGCGTTCGAGGGTGGCGTAGCCCTCGTCGGTGAGGTGCGCGAACACCCCGCGCTTGTCGTTGGGGCAGTTGTCGCGCCTGACCAGCCCCTTGCTCTCCAGGCGGGAGCAGGTGTGCGAGAGGCGGCTGCGGGACTGGCTGGCGTGCTCGGCCAGTTCGGCCATCCGCAGGCGCCGGTCGGGCGCCTCGGACAGCCGGACGAGGATCTCGTACTCGGAGACCGACAGCCCGTGCCTGGTCTTCAGGTCCCGGTCCATGATCTCGTTGAGCCTGACGCTGCCGTCCACGTAGGCCCGCCAGTCGCGCTGTTGGGTGGCGTCGAGCCAGCGTGGTTCGCTCATGCCGAGAAGTATATGCGCATGTTGAAGATTCAACTACTGTTGGGTTATAGTTGATTCTTCAACTAGTGGAGGGAGAGCCCGATGCCCGCAGTCACGGCTGATCCGCTCGCGTTGCCCCGCCTGCCGCGCTTGCCCGAAGGTGAGACCGACTGGCGCCGGGTCGCCAAGGTCGTCACCGCGCAGCGACACCTGGAGGGCGAGGGGTTCCAGGTGCGGCGCCCGTTCCCGGGGCCGGACCTGGCTCTGGCCGACCCCTTCCTGCTGCTCGACCACATGGGAGCGGTCGAGTACGCCCCTGGCGAGGCCAAACCATAACCCACTTGAGGGACCTACTGTCGAAGTCACGCCAAAGCCCCAGGTCATGCGGCCCGTACATGCGTCGGCCCCGTCCCGATGGACCCCCACACGGTGTGCTGTGTGGGCAGGACGGGGCCGACCGACCGCCCCCGGTTCTGTCGTGGCCTACCTAGGCGGATAGGACCCCGGGGGCGGCCGCTAAGCCGTACCGGGCGGGACCGTCTTCCGTGGGGCGGGGCGGTCACGCGGACCGGTACGGGGCTCTTTCGGTTCCGGTGTGCTGAGTACATCGGCAAGCTTGATCTCTGCCGCTACGGCGATCACGCGGGCGGTCCCCGGGAAGAGCCCGTATTCGCGCATGGCTTCCACGTAGGCAGCACTGACCAGCTCAACCGCGCGGGGCAGTTCCGTGGGCTCACTCATGCCGACACCCGCCCGTATGGCAGCGCGGCAATGAGCCGTTCCCGTAGCTCTGTCCACGACGTTGCCCGCACGTACAGCCGTGACCCCTTAACGGCGAACCAGCGTCCAGCCGGCGGGTCCGCCACGAAGCCGACCGCCGGGAACTCCGCACGCAGACGAGCAAGCACGCCTGCCGCATCGGTCGGCCCGTTCACCCTTCCGCCCCACGACGGATCACGTCGGCTAGGCGACGGGCTGTCTCAGGGTTGCAGCGCCCCAATTCGATCAGCACCGTCCGGCCGATAGTCGGCACGTGATCCAGCCCCAGCGAAGGCAGCGCGATACCGGCCGCGCCTAGTGCGTCTTGGAGCGCTTCCAGCGCTTCCCGCGACTCGTTCTCTGGGCTCGATACGTCCACGGGCTGTCCGGCCGTCTGCGTTGCGTCCATTGCGTGAGCGTCGCGCGGACGCATGGGACGCCGGAACCTCCCCAGAACCACACTTAGGGACGTCCTACGCGGGGCAGAATGTCCCCTAGGACGTCCCCCAGGTCTGAGAGAAGACATGCCCAACGAACGGCTCAGAAACGTCATGACGGCAGGTGGCTGGACATATGCCAGTCTGGCGGAGGCAACCGGCGTTGATCCCAAATCGGTAGAACGGTGGGTCAACCGCGACCGTACGCCACACCGCGCAACGGCCATGCGCGCGGCTGAGACGCTCAGAGAGGATGTGTTCGCCTTGTGGCCTAGCCTCAGGCAGGGGCGCGCGGCACGCGCCGTCAGCCCCGATCTTGTGGCGCTGCACGAACAACGCGCGGATGTCCCCGTGTCGGCATTCGTTGAGCTACTGGAACAAGCACGCGAGCGGATAGACATCCTGGTCTACGCGGCGGTTTTCCTTCATGAGGCATACCCGCGACTGAACGACCTACTTCGCGAGCGCGCGGCGGACGGCTGCATTGTGCGGATCGCGGTAGGCGATGCAGAGAGCACCAACGTGCAACAGCGCGGGCGAGAGGAGAAGTTCGGGCACGGCATCGAATCGCGGTGCCGGCTCGCCGTAATGCATTACCGGCCGCTGGTCGGCACACCCGGAATCGAAATCCGGACGCATGACACGACTCTCTATAACAGCCTCTACCGCGCCGATGGACAGATGTTCGTGAACGCGCATGTCTGGGGCGTGAACGCGTACGGTGCGCCCGTGTGGCATCTTCGCCGCAACGGTGACGGGGGCGTATTCGACACGTACGCGGCGAGCTTTGATGCCGTCTGGGCAACCGCGCGGCCCGTGGACAAGGACTAACACAATGGCACGGACAGAGTATTTCGATGACCCGAACGCGCCGAAGCCGAACAGTCTGGTAGTCGCTGCGTCCGCAGTTGTCACAGACGATGCGGGGCGCATTCTGCTGCAGCGGCGAACGGACAACGGACTTTACGCGCTGCCCGGCGGCGGCATGGATATGGACGAGTCGCTACCCGGGGCAGCCGTCCGCGAAGTACGCGAGGAAACCGGGCTAGACGTAGAGATTACAGGGCTGGTCGGAACGTATACGGACGCGCGACACATCATCGCGTACACGAACGGCGAGGTGCGGCGGCAGTTCAACGTGTGCTTTACGGCACGCATCGTGGGCGGAAAGCTGCGCATCTCTGACGAGTCCACAGATCTACGCTTCGTCGCTCCGGACGAGATAGCCGCACTCCCCATGCATGACACGCAGCGTCTACGCCTACAGCACTTCCTAGAGCACCGCGAACGCCCCTACCTGGGATGATCACCACGGCAACTTGTGCAGCGCTGCACAAGCCCCGGAAACACGTAAAGCCCCGGGTGACCCAGCGCGTAAAGCGCTAGACCACCCGGGGCTTAGTCGGGTTACACAGTCGCGTCAACGGCGACAACGCTATTTCCGAGGTAACGTCGCCTACGTCAACGGGCGACATCCAGGCGCGTAAACGCGTCAATCGCGGGGCTGCGCTGTCATCTCGGCGGGCAGCCCCACTTGTCAACGTAATGCCGGTACGTCGCTTCGGTCTCGTACCGCTGCCAATCAACGTTCGGCGTGTCCGGCTCAGAGTCGGCCGATTCGTTGACGCGGTCGGACATATGCTCATGCAGAATCCGCCGGGCAAGATCACCCGGATTCACGCCATTCGTTGGCGCCATGGATTCGCCTACCTTCCGTAATCAAGTGCGCGCATGCTGTGGATACTCAGCGCCCCCTTACCCGTACAGACAGCGACTTGCTAACCCCTGCCGTTGTCCAGCCCCTCAGGCAGACGGGCCATACCCCCGGGGTAGCCCCTCCGTCGTCGCCACGCTGTCGCGTTGAGCTGCTCACGCTCGCTTGCGTGCGATCACGCGGCACGGCACACCCGCACCGCCCCGGAGGGGCAGGCAGGGGCACAGGGCACGGCAAGGGGGCACAGGCCCAGCCGCCGCGTGACGTGCGTACGTCAACCGGCACACGTACAGCGCGGCGGTAGGTAGCCCCGCCTGGTCGGCAGGGAGGTACCGGGACCGCCCTGGACAAGGGAACGGGTCGGTCCGGTAGTCCGCTCACGTGACGCTGAGAGCGCTTCCCACGGGCGAATACCCGGGGCACCGAAGTTGGGTAGCCCCGGGTAATCAGCGTCCGTCTCAGCGCGCCTCAGCGTCCTTCTCTTGTCTCGCTCGCCATGCGGAATTCAGCCGGTCAGCGGTCACCTGATCCATGGTGAGCGCATACGGGCGATGCCGCGTGAAGCGGTTACCCGGGAACGCCACCGTTTGCCCCGCGCGGTACGGACCTTCCGGCGTGGATGCGCTGCTCACTCCGCACTCTCATTGGAAAGCACGCGGGCAATCTCGCCATAGCTCATACCCGAACCGCGCAGTTCCTTGATACGGGCCTCATGGTCGGCTGCTCGCGTCCATGGCGCGTCAAGCGCGGTGATGCGCTGCGCGACATCGCCCGGACGCATGCCCGTAGCAAGCAGTTCCTCAGCCGCCTTCTCGCGGGCAGCCGCAATATCTCGCTTCAGTGCCGCGCGCTTCTCGTCTGCCTCGCTCTCACGGGCCGCTTCGTCAGCCTCAGTCAGCTTAGTGCGCTCACGTTCCATGATGCGCCATTTCAGCGATTCAGCCGCCGGCACACCCATTCCAGGAATAGGGATATTGGGAATGTCGCTCACTGGTCGATATCCATAACCGGGACGGCGGACTTGTCCAGTTCCAGCAACAGCCGCACAGACTCCATGTTGTTCGCGTTCATGCGCGACGCGCCTTCCGCGTCAAGCACTCGCTCAACCATCCGACCGCCGGACAGAGAGAAGGTCACCGTCTGTCCGGGCACGTATCGCACACCGCCGTGAAGGATGCGAGCCGCACTCTGCCGGACGCTCATCAACGCGTCACGCGCATGAGAAACGGCGATGTCGTCCCCACCGCCGAAAGCCAGATAGGCGACGTTTCCGTTACGGGGAAAGTGTCCCGTAGCGACCAGGGTTTGCACGGTGTGCGCGTGCTTCAGCGCTGCCTTAGCGTCGCTGGCGGCACGAGCGAGAGCTGCAATCGCAGCCTCGTAGGCGGCAACCGCCTCATTGGCACGCAGCGTTGCGGGTCCGACTTCTGCCGGAACCTGCTCACGAATCGCCTTGCGCGCGGCATTGTCAAGGCGACGGATTCCGTCCCGCATCACGTCCAGCCGGGCGAGAATGCGCGGACGTTCGCGGGTCCAGTCGTCCAGGACGGTCGGGCGCTTGTCGTCAACCGCGCCGTTCTCGCGAAGCTCAGCGGCGCACTTCTCTTGCTCCATGGCGAGCGCGCGCGCCTGCCAAGCGTCGGACAGAATGTCGCCGTGCTCATTCACGAAATCGCGATAATCGTCCAGCGCAGCGAAAAGCGCGTCAGTCTCCGCGTCCGCTACGCCAGGGATAGCGCGCGTGCCATAGTACGGCTCATCCGCTGGTCCGGTCGGGTACGAATCAACGACCTTGCCCGTACGGGGATCAACGATCTCAGCCATTGCTCTTCTCCTAAGCGGGTCGCGGGTTAGAAGGGACGCGCACGCACCCGCCAACGTGCGCGTCCCAAGTCGTTACTCGGCGGACTCTGATTCGCCGAACGCGGCGTAATCCGTCATGTGCCGGAAGTTCCAAGCGTGATCGCGTCTCTCGTCCGCGTAGAAGGCACGCGGGCGGACCGGCACACCGCCGGTAGGGTGTGCGCCTGGTCCAAGACGGCGGTCCCGTACAGCGGCGAACCATGCATAGTCCGGATCCGGCGGAACGAAGGGGGGCTTACGCATTGGCGTTCGCAAAGGCGCGGTCGCGCGCGGTCGCCCATGCTTCACGCATCTTCGCCGTCTCTTCCGCCGTGAAGTCAGCCCCTCTACCCGAAAGCCCAAGCCAGACGATCAGCCGGCCGATACTCGGATACTTGCGGCCCGCGTTCGGCCATGGCAGCCCGGCCGCCACAAGCACCCGCCGCTGACGCTCATGCGTCGGTAGCTTCGGGGCAGCCATAGGCACCGCTGTAACGCGCTCTCCGGGCTGCTGAGGGATACGCAGCATGGCAGCCTTGCCCGTGTCCACGCAGGCACTCACGGGACGCTCAACAGGTAGCTCAGCGTCCGTCTGCCGTGCGGCATCCTGGTCCGCGTTCGGGACATCCTCAATAACCGTGGGAAGGCCCAGCATTCGCCGCGCAGCATTCCACGTGTCCAGGTCACGCCCCGCCGTTTCCGACATGCAGCGGCTCAGCTCACGCGGGTCGTGATACTCGTCAGGGTACATAGCGCGTCTCCGGAAATGAGAAAAGCCCCGGTGCTCACACGATGACCAGTCGTGCGAGCCCGGGGCTTGCCTGGGGCCGCGTTACGTCGCGGTGGGACGGTCCGCGCTGCCGGTGGTCATTCGGCGCGCATGGGACGGTATTCGGCTGAGCATCGGAAAGCACTTCGCGTGCTCGCCAGTGCTTCACTCCGGGCTGTTGGCCGGCTGAACGGATCAGGCTGTCGATCAGTTGGCTACGCGTTGGTTTGGCAACGCGTTTCCTTCCCTGTGAGCATCGCAAAGAGGCCGTCCATGAATGCGAGTATTTCGCCGTCTCGCAAGCCGTTTCGCGCCCGGTCGCGGTCGATCCCGCCGTGACACGCCCGGCAGAGCGGTTCGTATGATCCGGGCGGCCCGAACGGGGAAGCGTGGAAGTAACCCGATAGCGGACGGCGCTCGCTGTGAATGAACGCCCATTCGTGTGCCGGTCTGCCGCACGTGTAGCAGTCGTGTTCGACTGCCTTTCCGCGCTCCCTGGTCACTGCGTTGTGAGCACGCCTGTATGCGTTGAACGCACGGCGATGTTCCGGGGCACATCGCTTAGCGTGCCACTTACGTCGCGCGCGTTGCTGTACCTCGCGACTCGCTATCGTACGGCATTCGTCGCAGTAACGGCGGGGTGCTACGTCAGAGAACTTGATGTAGGTGAACGAGGTATCGCACCGTTCACATGCTCGCGTGAAAGCTTCACGGCTCACCATTTGGTGACTCCATGCCCGGGGACCGCTGGGGATTGCAAAGCGAGCCCCGGGGGCAATCCCCAAAGCCCCGGGGCTCGCTGGTCTGTGAACACAAAAAAAGGGCGGCTTCCCGACCATCCCGCGCGCCCCCGTGCGGTAGATCGGGAAACCGCCCCTGACGACCTTTAACCCGGTCGCTAGGTGGTTTCTACTTGCAGCTTCGGACGGGGGCGCGTCGCTGCGTTCAGCCGGCTTTCCGGCTCAGTAGAGTTAGCGCTACGCCCGTTTCTCCGTATAGCGAAAACCATAAGGTCAGCGCGATGAGCGCCTTATCTGTGGGCTACATCACTGCATTTGAGTCGCTGTACGCTTAGCGGCCCGGTACGCCACATTCCGTACGCGCGTACGGTTCCGGGTCCACCCTTCGCGGCACGTCCGTCCGCACAACTTCGCGCGGGTCCCGTGTCGCTCGAAGCGGCTGCCGCACTGCACGCAGGTCCCCATGTCGTCACCTTCCGAGGTAGGCGGGTGCGTAGGATCGTTAGCGCTACGGCAGCCCTCATAGGTTCGCGACGCTTCGCGGGGGCATCGGCACCACGCTTCAGGACGTGTGACGGAATGCCGATTTGGACCCGTTTTCCGGTATCCCTAAGAGTTTTCTATGTGAAACCTAAAAATAGGTATAAACGTCACTCCATCACTAACCGCAGGTCAGAGAGGGGGCGACGGGCAGCCCCCGGCAACGCTTCGTCACTCGCGTGCCTGGGCAGCGCCCGGCGGAAGCTGCGCCTGCCGTCCGCCGCGTGCCGTCGGGACCGTGCTGACCTCATGACGGCTGCACGGTCCGGCAGACGTACCGGGCTGCCCGTTCATCTGCCCGCCGTACCGGCCGCAGCAACGCGGCAGGCTCGCGACCGAAACCCGCCCCGTCTCGGCATGGGGCCGCCGGGGCAGTCCGCCAGCATGCCGCCGAGGTAGCCCCGTGGGGCTGTGGTGGTCCGTGAAACGGGGAACCGCCCCGCTCCCATGGTCGGGAACGGGGCGGTCCTGTAGAGCCGTCGCTGGGCGTCTCAGAGCCCGGGGGCGATCACGTCCGTTCGTTCGCGAGTCTGCCGGACGGTACGGGCACAGGGCCCGCACACATGCACGCTCACGCTGTCCGTGGTCCCGAACGTGATTGGGGCCGACACGTCACGGGCTGACGTGCCCACGGCGGTCCTGAGCGGCTGGAAGCACAGCACGCACGCGTTACCGTCCATCGCGGCGACGATGCCCAGGCGGGCGGGGGCGCTCACGCGGCTGCCTCTGCCCCGCGCGGCCGGCGGGTCGTGTCGAACACGACCACGTAATCCCACAGGGCGAGCATTTCCGCCGGCGCTTCCGGGTCGCGGGCAAGCGGGTAGTGATGGCTGATCGGGCAGCCGGGGGCGAGTTCCTCCGCGATGTCGCTCAGTCGCGACGTGTCGAAGCCGTGCGGCAGGTAGACCACCGTGAACGTCTGCCCGTCCGGGCGCATGATCGTCGCGGGGTGGACGCCATCGGGGCGAAGCGCCTGGACAGTGGTCACGGTGCTGCCGTTCGGCAACGCCTCAACCTGCAAGTCAGTAGGGTTGTGCGCCATGGGTCGTCCCTCCATACAGGGTCGGTCCTAGGGACCGGGCGGGCGGTAGGGTCGCGCGTCCGGTCCCGCTGAATTGCGCGGGGACGATCAAAGTAACAGTGTGAAGTATTCACACGTCAAGCCCCTATTTTTCTGTGCTGCGCCGCACATCTCGCGGGGATGCCCGTCCGCCACTTCCAGCGCACATCGGAACGGCGGTGAGCATCGCCACACGCTTTGTGCGGCCCGTGTGGGCTCCACAGAGCCCCAGGCGCGCGAAAGCCCCGGGACCCCTAGCGGGTTACCGGGGCTCTCCGTTCGGCCGTCTACGGGCCGTACAGCCGCTAGGCGGTGTCCGGCTGCACCCATTCGACCGTTACGCGGTCGCTCGCGGACTGACCCGCCGGGTACCTCCCGTGTGGAATCTCGGACTTAGCGACCGTGACTCGTGCGACGAACAATCGAACCATTCCCTGTCGTTCCGTGAGCGTCGCCCGCTCCCACCATGACCCGGAACCGAGCGGGTCGCCGGACGGGTCGTTTCTCTCAAGCCAAGACGAAATGGGGAGAGTCGGGGACGAAATGGCGTCCAACTCCGTAAGGCGCGCGTCCGCAGCTTCCAGTCGTTCCATAAGCGCGGACTCTTCCGCGATGAATGCGGCCCGTCCACGCGGTCCCTTGTAACCGCCCGCCGCCTTGTCTTCATACAACTCATTGAGCGCCGCGAGTGTTTCCGCACGCTGCCCGACGAGCGCCGTTCGCTCGCCCGCGATCTCCGGATTCTCTACCGTACGGCCGAACCTGCGCGTCGCTTCCGCCAGGATCGCGAGAGTCTCAGCGTCCCCTTCCGCAGTTTCGATTAGCGCGAACACGCGTCGCGCAACGTATTCGTCTACGGTCGGCTGACTGATGGCGCATGTTCCCGCATGCTGGCCAGGTTCGCTAACGCCCCGTCGCCGGGTGCATCGGTACGTACTTTTCACGGTCTTCACAGTGTTGCCGTGAGACTTCATCGTGTGCCCACACTCGCAGAACAACAGTCCGATACCCGACAGGAGAGCCTTCCCGCGCGCCGTTCCCTTCCCACGTCCCCGAGAATCAAGCCACTTCTGAAGTACCCACCATTCCGCCGGGTGGATGATCGCTTCGTGAGTCGTGATCGGCATACCGGTTTCGTCTCGTTCGATACGGTGCCCGATCACGCGAGAAGTCTTCCGGCCCGATTCGGTGAAGTGATACACGGGCGTCGCGGCGTAACCGGCAATGCGCGGGTCACGCAGAATTCCCGCGAGCGTCTTCGGTTCCCAGTGGCTTTTCGCCGTCTTGTTTCCTGTCAGACGGCCACGCGTTGGAATGCCTCGCTCATTGAAGTCGGCGCAGATGCCTGTAAGCGAACCCGGGTGCCGGCGGCCGGCACCCGGGTTGTACGACTCGTTCATGTGTGCCTTGATGCGCGCCCATGCCTCTTTCACGGTCGGGGCTTCATCCTCATTTACCGCGAGCCGCTGAATCTGCAACGGACGGCCGTCGTTCATGGTGACCGTTTCCGCCACCAGCTTTAGGCCGAATGTCGGCTTACCGCCCACGTAGCCGCCGTACTCGCGTGCTTTCGCTTGAGCGTCGCGGATAGCTCGGCTCTTGTTCTTGGACTCCGCATGCGCAGCGTCAAGGCGCATGATCAGGTGGATAAGGTCCATGAGGTTGCCGCGCCGGAACTCGCCTTCCGTCACGCTAACAATCGTCACGCCAAGCTGCAAAAGTTCCGTGACAATCGGGATAGCGTCCGTGATCTCCTTCCGAGAGAAGCGAGACACGTAGTAGACGATGATCACGTTACGGCGACCCGCCCGGCAGTCCGCGAGCATGCGCTCGAAATCTGGCCGCTCTACGTCGCGAAAGGCGGAAATGCCGATGTCTTCGTACATCTCGACGGATGCCGCCCCGCGCCGTTCCGCTTCCGCGCGCCCAGCGTCGCGCTGCGTCGCGGGGGATGCTTCTGAGCCTGACGCGCGGGCGGCGGACTGACGGACGTACACGGCTGCGCGGACGGTCTCTGTGTAAGCGCTGGTCTCGTTCATGGTGAGGTTTGCGCTCCCCTTCCCCCGGGAGGTTCGTGCCCGGGGTCCCTAACTGGTGGAGGGGAAGGGGACGCCCTGGCATCCGCACAGGGGATTCGAGACCGTCACGTACATCATCGATGGCGCGTTCCAGCACCAGGACACGTCCGGTGGCGGCGGGCTCATCTCCGATGGGGCGACCCAGTGGATGACCGCCGCGTCCGGTATCCAGCACATCGAACAGCCGCCGCCGGAGCTCGTCGCCAAGGGCGGGCTGTTCCACGGCGTGCAGCTGTGGGTGAACCTTCCGCGTTCCCAGAAGTGGGTCCCGCCCCGCTACCAGGACATCGAGGCGCGCGACGTGAAGCTGGTCGCGGCCGATGACGGGTCGTCGCTCGTACGGGTCATCGCCGGCTCGGTGGCCGGGTACGACGGGCCGGGCGTCACGTACACGCCCATCAATTACCTGCACGCGACCGTCGCCCCCGGGGCGCGGCTGGCGCTGCCGTGGCCGCGGGACTTCAACGCGCTCGTGTACGTGCTTTCAGGGCGCGGTACGGCGGGCGTCGAGGAGATCGCCCTGGACGAGGGGCAGATGGCGGCGTTCGGCGGCTCGCACCACAAGGGCGCGGGGGACGGGCTCCTCCTGCGGGCGGCCGACGTCCAGCCGCAGGCGAGCGCGAACGGCTGGGAGATCCTCGTGCTGGGCGGGCTGCCGCTGCGCGAGCCCGTCGCGCGGTACGGGCCGTTCGTGATGAACACGCGGGAGGAGATCGTCCAGGCGTTCGAGGACTTCCAGGCAGGACGGATGGGGACGATCCCGGCGGAACGCGTGCCGCATCTGTCGTCCGCCGACGAACCGCTGGAGTGATTCCGCGGG
The DNA here is from genome assembly GCF_040703975.1 of Spirillospora sp. NPDC029432. Lineage (NCBI taxonomy): Bacteria > Bacillati > Actinomycetota > Actinomycetes > Streptosporangiales > Thermomonosporaceae > Spirillospora > Spirillospora sp. NPDC029432. The sequence continues at coordinate 10,800 of NZ_JBEZWH010000077.1, read as the reverse complement.
TTCCCGTGACGACCGGGGGCGCGTGCGCTACTGTGTTCGAATAGTCGAACAGAAGTTCGACCAGCACGTTCGCACGCACGCGCGCCCCGGGAGGTGGCAACGGTGGCGACGATGACCTCGGCGGGCCGGGAGACGGCGGCACGTTGCCAGGGGCGGCGGGAGCCGTACGCGACACGCCGTACGAGTTTCTACGCAAATCTACGGCCGCAGCTATATCGCCTCATAGAGTCCGAGAGCGTGGACCCCGTGCGCAATCCCTACGCCCCCGGCGCCGGACAGCGGCCCCCGGAGCTGGCCGGCCGCGACCGCGAGCTGCGGCAGTTCGAGGTCGTCCTCGAACGGGTGGCGCGCGGCCGCCCCGAGCGCAGCATGATCGTCACCGGGCTGCGCGGGGTCGGCAAGACCGTGCTGCTCAACGCGTTCCGCTCGATGGCGATCCAGCGGCTGTGGGGCACCGGCAAGATCGAGGCCCGTCCCGACCAGTCGATCCGCCGTCCCGTCGCCTCCGCCCTGCACATGGCCGTACGCGAGCTGGCCCCGCGGCACCGCGCGCCCGACCGCATCGAGGAGTTCCTCGGCGTGCTCAAGGCGTTCGCGCAGGCGGGCGAGGAGCCGTCCGGCGGGCGCGGCAAGGCCCGCGTCCACCGCTGGCAGCCCGGCATCGACGTGCCCGCCGCGCGCGGCCGCGCCGACTCCGGCGACCTGGAGATCGACCTCACCGAGCTGTTCGTCGACGCCGCCTCGGTGGCCACCGACGTCGGCGCCGGCATCGGCCTGTTCGTGGACGAGATGCAGGACATCCCCGCCGACGACGTCTCCGCCCTCTGCGCCGCCTGCCACGAGCTGTCCCAGGTCGGCGGCCCGCTGATCGTGGTGGGCGCCGGGCTGCCGCACCTGCCCGCCGTCCTGTCGGCCAGCAAGTCCTACTCCGAGCGCCTCTTCCGGTACGCCCGCATCGACCGGCTCGACCGCGAATCGGCCGACCATGCGCTGATGGCCCCCGCCGAGCGCGAGCAGGTCACGTTCACCCCCGAGGCGCTCGACGCGCTTTACGGCGCCGCCGACGGCTACCCCTACTTCGTCCAGGCGTACGCCAAGGTCGTCTGGGACGTCGCCCCCGACACGCCCATCACCGCCGACGACATCAAGGTCGCCGCCCCGGAGGCCGAGAGCGAGCTGGCCGTCGGCTTCTTCGGCAGCCGCTACGAGCGCGCCACCCCGGCCGAACGCGACTACATGCGCGCGATGGCGATGCTCGGCGACGAGCCCGTCCCGACCGCCGCCGTCGCCGACGAGCTGGGCCGCAAGCCGTCCAGCCTGTCGCCGGCGCGCGACGGCCTGATCAAGAAGGGCCTGATCTACAGCGCCGAGCGCGGCCTGGTCGCCTTCACCGTCCCCCATTTCGGCAAGTTCCTCCGCTCCCAACCCGCCTGACCCGCGCGCACGCCCCCGGCTCGCCGGCCCGAACGCACCTTTCTCTACGCCTCTCTAGCTCCAGCTCAAGAGAACCGTATAGATCTACATCCGCCCGCCCCACACAGCCGAATATTCGCCTGTCTTGCCGCACGGCTAGAGAGTCGTAGATTTCCCGATCGCGACCTCTGCCGTTCTCTAGCCATCTCTAAGGCAAGGCCTAGAAACGGCTATAAAACGCTCGCGTGGACCATCGGCCACGGCCGCGGGGGGAATGCGAACGGCCCCCGGGCCGCGGGGCCAAGAGGCTCCGGGCCCGGGGGCCGTTCGTTCGTGTGCTGCGCGCGTCAGTCGCGGGGGCCGGTGTAGCCGAGGCGGCCGCGGGTCGCGATGAGGAGGACGGCGGCGATGATGCCGTACCCGATGGCACCGCCGGTCACCATCACCGACTCCGCGGCGTTCGGGAACATCTCCGGCAGGACGATGCTGGCCACGGTGTTGTTGGCCGCGTGCAGTACCAGCGCGACCGGCAGGCTCTCCTCGGTGTGGTTGAACACCCAGGTGATGAGGTAGCTGATCGCGATGCACATCAGCACGAAGACGCCGACCGTGACGTACCAGTTCACGTTGTCCGGGCGCGGGCCGGCGAGCGACCAGCCCGTGAAGAAGAGCGGGAAGTGCCAGACGGCCCAGACCACGCCGAGGACAGCGGTGCCGGCGGCAGGGCCCAGGCGGCGCTGCATCAGCGGGAGGGCAAAGTCGCGCCAGCCGGGCTCCTCGGCCAGGCCGGTGGTCACCACCTGGAGCAGGAGGGCGGGCAGGAACGCGACGAGCACCATGGCGGGCGGCAGCCGCATGCCGTCGGCGGCGCCGGGCGTCAGGAGCGTGCCGACGATCAGGGTGATCGGGACGCCGGCCAGCACGATCGGGTACCAGTACCACTTCACCCGCAGCTTGAACAGCCGCCGCCGCCAGTCGCGCAGCCCCTCGCGGCCGCCGTTGATCCAGGTCACCACCAGCGCGGCGCCCAGCGGCCCGATGTACGCGCCGGGCAGGACGCCGAGGAGCTGCGCGTCGCCCAGCAGCTTCGGGAAGCTGAAGTCCTCAAGGCCCAGCCCGTCGTTGGACAGCACGTACGGCATCCAGGCGAACCAGCTCGCTCCGCACGCCAGCAGGTAGAACGAGATCAGCGGGTAGCGCCGGACGAACTCGAACAGCGGCCCGCCGCCGCGCCTCTCGCCGCGGGCGGTCGCGACCCGGACGTCCCTCGGGACGTCCGGACGTGTGTGCATGCTCATCGGCCGGTCCTTCTCGGCAGGGGGCGGAACGGGAACATCGCACCATCGCGACGCCCTCCGGGTCCCTCCCGGCTCCTGCCCGAATCAGGCACCAGCGTCCGGTAAGCGGCGGGTACAGCAGGCTGGAAGCCCGCCCCTTCCCCGGGCTCAGCCGCGCTGCTGGGTCTGGTCCAGGTAGCGCAGTACGGCGGTCACGCGGCGGTCGGCCCGGTCGGTGGGGGGCAGGTCGAGCTTGGCGAAGATGTTGCGGATGTGCTTGTGGACGGCGCCCTCGGTCACGAAGAGGCGTTCGGCGATGGCGGTGTTGCCGAGGCCCTCGGCCATCAGCGCGAGGACGTCGCGTTCGCGGGCGGTGAGGCGTTGCAGGCCGCTGTCGGGGCGGGTGCGGGTGAGCAGCTGCGTGACGACGTCGGGGTCGATGGCGGTGCCGCCCCCGGCCACCCGGTGGAGGGCGTCGAGGAACTGCTCGACGCGGCCGACCCGCTCCTTGAGGAGGTAGCCGAGCCGGTCGCTGCCGCCGGAGAGCAGTTCGGTGGCGAACGCCTGCTCGACGTAGGCGGACAGGACGAGCACGGCCAGGCCGGGCCGGCGGTTGCGGGCCTCGACCGCCGCCTTGATCCCCTCGTCGGTGTGGGTCGGCGGCATCCGGACGTCGACGATGGCGACGTCGGGCTCGTGGGCGTCCACGGCGGCCAGGAAGGACTCGGGGCCGTCGGTCGTGGCGACGACGTCCAGGGATTCGGCGCGCAGCAGCAGCGCGACGCCCTCGCGCAGCAGCGGGTCGTCTTCGGCGATCACAATCCGCATGGCAGCTCCACTCGGAGGGTCGTGGGCCCGCCGGGCGGGCTGGTCAGTTCCAGGCGGCCGTCGTGGGCCTCGATCCGGCCGCGGATGCCGGCGATGCCGGAGCCCTCGCGGGCGTCCGCGCCGCCGACGCCGTCGTCCTCGATCCGCAGCAGCAGGCGGTCGCCCTCGCGGCGGACGACCACGTCGGCGCGCGAGGCCCGGCTGTGCTTGGTGATGTTGGTGAGGGCCTCGGCGGTCACGAAGTAGGCGGTGGCCTCGACGGACGCGGCGCACCGGCCGGGCACGTCGACGTCGGTCCGGCAGGGGACGGCGCAGTCGTCGGCCAGCCCGGCGAGGGCGCCGGCGAGCCCGCGGTCGTCCAGGACGGGCGGCAGGATGCTGCGCACGACGGTGCGGAGTTCGGCGAGGGCCTGCTCGGCGGCGTCCTGGGCGCGGTCGAGCGCGGATCCGGTGGCGGACGGGTCGCGTTCGAGGGCGCGGCGGGCCGCGCCGATCAGGATGGTGACGGCGACGAGCCGGTTCTGCGCGCCGTCGTGCAGCGACCGCTCGATGCGCCGCAGTTCCGTCGCGTGCGCGTCGAGCGCGGCGGCGCGGGTGGAGGACAGGTGCGCGATCCGCAGCGACAGGTCGATGTCGGCCGGCGGGACGAGGAGCCGCCGCCCGGGCCACGCCTGCAGCCAGGCCAGCCCCGGCCCGGTGACGACGAACGCGGCGGCGACGACGAAGCCGAAGAGCGCGACGAGGCGGGCGCCGTGGTCGTCCTCCACGGTCCAGAACACGAACGTCGGCGCGGCCTCCTCGCGGGGGAGGAGCCGCCACCACAGCGGGTAGGTGACGTCCTGGACGGCCTGCACGGCGAGGGTGACGCCGAACATGCCGATGAACAGGCCGAGCGTGCCGTGGACGAACAGCCAGCGCAGCTCCCGCCGCATGATCGGATCCGTGAGGAGGCCGCGGGCGCCGGCCGGCGCGGGCCCCAGGGCGATGATCTCGGGTCCCCAGCGGGTCAGCCGGCCGCGCTCCCGTTCGGCGACGGACCGGACGACGCGGGGAAGGGTGGCGGTCAGCGGCAGGCCGACGCCGACGGCGGACAGGAGGCCGACCAGGACGACCCACAGCACCCCGGCGGACGCCAGCAGGGCCGTGCCGAGGCCGCCGACGAGGTGTTCGAGGGCGTTGAGGACGGCACGCGCGCGAGCGACGAGGACGCGCCGCCCGTCCCGCCGGACGACGGTCGGTTCCGATCCCTTCACTATCCGCACGCGGGGACCCTACGGGAGCCAGTTGATCTCTGTCAGAGATTCGGCCGCCGGAGTACAGCCTGCTGTACCAGAAAGTGATGCGGTGGCTGGATCGTCCGGGGTCGCGGCGATTTCTAGCGTGGCGGGAACGAACAGTTCGGACTTATCGGACCCCTGAGGAGCACACGATGACGGATCCCCGCGGCGCCCACGGGGCGTCCTCCGCCCCTCCGGCCGGCTCCGAGGGGATGGGCGCGCTGCGGACGGTGCTGTGGGGGGTGCTGCTGGTCGGCGTGGTCGGGAACGTGGTCGTCTCGAGCGCCGGCCTGAACGTGCTCGGCAACGTGGTGTTCGGCCTGATCACCCTCGCCTCCGGCGCCGCGCTGATCGTCCAGCACTACCGCAACCGGAAGCGGTGAACGCGGGCCGCGAGCACCTGAGCGTTCTCTAAGGGACTCTAGGCGCGGGTCAAGAGCGGGCTAGAGAGTCGCGGGCAGGGCGGGGGCGGCGGGCGGCACGGGGGCGACCCGTACGGTATAGCCCCGTTCGGCGGTCGAGACGGCGAAGACCAGCTCGGTGTCCCGGCCGTCCACATGCGCCGGGTAGACCACGAAGCGCCAGCAGCCCTCGCGCCACACGTCCAGCGGCACGGCGCTCGCGATCGCGTTCTCCGACGCCTTCCACGCCTCGCTCTCGCGCAGCCGCTCGTACGTCTCCGCGAGCGGGCTGCGGCGCCGCTCGCACGGCGTCACCGGCCGCAGCCGCGGGCGGTTGCGGCCGAGCAGGACGGCGATCTCGGGGGACAGCGCCGCGAACAGCACCAGCTCGGCCAGCAGGATCGCGCCCACGGCGGACGGCCTGTCCAGCAGCACCGTGAGCCCCGCGTGCGGGGCGTCGAGCGAGATGACGGCCGCGGCGGTGAGCAGTACGGCGCGCAGCACGGTGCGGTGGCCGATCTGCTTGGTGCTCAGCCCGCCGAAGCAGCCGCAGCCGGCGTCCGGCCGGTGCACCCGCAGCTCCCCCACCGTCCACGTCGCGGCGGCGAACACGACGGTCGTGGCGAGCCGTACCGACAGGTGCGGGGTGATCAGCAGGGCGAGGCCGAGCGTGCCCTCGGCGACGCCCAGCCCCACGCTCGCGCGGCGGTCCTGCCGCAGCGCGGTCGCCCGGCGCAGCCGCCCGGGCACCGGCACGCCGTGCACGTGCGCGGGCGCCGCCGCGACCGGGGCGCGGAACACCAGCTTGGCCAGGCAGGCGGTGAGCAGCACGCCCGACAGGAGCAGGACCTGGGCGTTCTCGATCTCGTCGACCAGGGGGTCGGTCAGCACGGCTCAGCCCTCCGCGGTCCGGGCCGCGCCGGCGCCCAGGACGGCGCTGAAGCAGCCGGCGTCGAGGTCGCCGCCCAGCGCGACGAACGCGGCGGGCGTCAGCTCGGCGAGCCGCCCCCGCGGCGTGGTGTCGCACTCGACGCACCGGTCGCAGAAGCGCGCCGCGACGCAGCCGCACTCGATCACGGGGAGCGCCGCGGACAGGCCGGCGCACGCGTTGCGCAGCGCCAGCTCGCTGCCGATCGACAGGTAGGGGAGCGCGACGCAGCCCGCGGGCGTGTCCGGGCAGCCGCCGGCCTCGCCCTCCGGGTCGACCGCCGGGTACGCGGCGCCGGCCTCGCCGAGCAGCGTGAACGCGCGGCCCCCGTCCGGCGGCCGGTACGTGGCGCCGCCGAACCAGGTGGCCGTGCCCCGTACCGTCTCCGGCACGGCGGCGCCCGGCTCGGACGGCGCCAGGTCGCCGGCCCGGTGCCCCGGCTGGGACGTGCCGGGCCGGACCGCCAACGGCCCGTCCGGCGACCGCACGCAGATCAGGTCGATCAGGTAGCCGGGCTCCAGCCGGGGGTGCCGGACGAGCACCCGGCCGAGGGCGTGCGGGGGGATCACCACATGGGTACGACCTCGATGCGGACCCATGTCCACCTCTACGGTGTCCCTCCCGCACGCCTGGATCGTGCCGGCCACGCGGCCGATGTCCACCCAGACCCGGGCCGCCCCGAGCCCGTCGGACGCCGGCCGGACGATGACCTCCCGGCCCGGCAGCAGCGCGGCGAGGCCCCCGCGCTCGCCGTGCCAGATCGTGGTTCCGGGAAGCATCGGCACCCGCACCTCGCCGTCGGCGGTGTGCAGGACCAGCAGGTGGGGGCTGGCGTCCAGGACGACGCCCCCGGTGACCTTCTGCGGGCGGCGCGGCGCCGCCGGGGTGGCGCCCCGCGGGTGCGCGGGAGCACCCAGCACGACGTCCCGGTATCGGCGGCGCGCCGGTCCATGACGGCGGGTTCTTGGCGGCATGGCGGCACTCCGGCGTCGATCTTTTAACTCATGGCCACTGCTGTGAGGACAGCTTGTCAAGACTCGGCGCCGGGTGACCCGGGTGTCAGCGGATTTATCGCGACAAGTCGGCCAGGGGTTGACCTTCTTTTTACTCGGGTTGATTATCTTCCCCTGGTTGACACGAATATGCCATTTCTGATGGACCGGAATTACGTTCCCCATGCGATGGTCTAAATCAAGATCCATCTCGCGAGGGCCCGGCCGGGCCCCTACCCCTGGCTCGGTGGTGACGTGAACCAGACGCGGCACGAGGAGTTCCGCGACTACGTGGCGGCCCGCGGCCACATCCTGCTCCGCGCCGCCCTCCAGCTCACCGGCGACCGCGCCGAGGCCGAGGACCTCCTGCAGGCGGCCCTGGCCAAGACGTACCTGGCCTGGGACCGGATCCAGGACCGCGCCGCGGTGGACGGGTACGTGCGCCGGGCCATGGTCAACACCCAGATCTCCTGGTGGCGCCGGCGCAAGCTGGAGATCTACCCTACCGACGATCTTCCCGACCAGCCGGTGGACGATCACACCCGCCGCAGCGAGCTGCGCGACGCGCTCGGCCGCGCCCTGGACCGGCTCCCCGAACGCCAGCGGCTGGCGGTCATCCTCCGCTACTACGAGGACATGCCGGAGAACGAGATCGCCGAAGTCCTCGGCATCAGCGTGGGCACCGTCAAGAGCACGGTCTCCCGCGCCATGGCCAAGCTACGCGACGACAGCGCGCTGGAGCAGGATTTCCCCGGAATTCCACCCCAACACCCCCAACGCCCATAACACCGTTAATTCCGAGCAATTCTCACAAAGAGGATGATCCGCTACCGCTCGGCATCCTCCACCTCGCGCCTCCCGGCCCGCCGGCCCGGACGGTCCGGCCCGACCTGAACTGTCGGGAAGGTCGGAGTTGGCCGGTATTGATAAAAATGGGGCGCCAAGTGCTGACATGGCGGGGGCGTTCGGGCCAGAATCCGGTCCTGGGATCCATCGAGGCCGGAGGCGCGCCATGTGGAGCACGATGCAGGACTTCCCCCTGACCATCACCTCGATCATGCGCTACGGCACGGGGGTCTCCGGCGGCGCCGAGGTCGTCACCTGGACGGGCGACGGCACGCGCCGCCGCTCGTACGCCGAGGTGGGCGAACGGGCCGCGCGCCTGGCCGGCGCGCTGCGCGGCCTCGGCGTGGACGGCGACCAGCGGGTGGCCACGTTCATGTGGAACAACGCCGAGCACCTGGAGGCCTACCTCGCCGTCCCCTCGATGGGCGCCGTGCTCCACACCCTCAACCTGCGGCTCTTCCCCGACCAGCTCGTCTACATCGCCAACCACGCCGAGGACCGGGTCGTCATCGTGGACGGGTCGCTGATCCCGCTGCTGGCGCCCGTGCTCGACCGGCTGGAGACGGTCCGGCACGTCGTCGTGGTGGGCGCGGGCGACACGGCGCCGCTGGAGGGCGCGGGCAAGGAGCTGCACTCGTACGAGGAGCTGCTCGCCGCCGCGCCCCCCGAGTTCGACTGGCCGGAGATCGACGAACGGTCGGCGGCCGCCATGTGCTACACCAGCGGCACGACCGGGAACCCCAAGGGCGTCGTCTACTCGCACCGTTCGGCGTACCTGCACTCGATGGCCGTCTGCACCGGCAACGCGCTCGCGATCGACGCCGCGGACCGCGTGCTCCCGGTCGTCCCGATGTTCCACGCCAACGCGTGGGGGATGCCGTACGCGGCGCTGATGGCGGGCGCCTCGCTCGTCATGCCCGACCGGTTCCTGCAGGCCGAGCCGCTCGCGCGGCTGATCGAGGCGGAGCGGCCGACGATCGCGGGCGCGGTGCCGACGATCTGGGCGGACCTGCTGCGGTACGTCCAGGAGCACGGCGCGGACCTCAGCTCGCTGCGGCTGGTGCCGTGCGGCGGGTCGGCCGTCCCGGCGGCGCTGATGCGGGGCTTCGACGAGATCGGCGTGCGGATCGTCCAGGCGTGGGGGATGACCGAAACCTCGCCGGTGGCGACGGTGGCGCACCCGCCGGCGGGCGCCGGCGACGACGCGGCCTGGGCGGCGCGGGTGTCGCAGGGCCGGGTGCTGGCCGGGCTGGAGATGCGGATCGTCGGGGACGGCGACACCGTGCTCCCCGAGGACGGAGAGGCGGTCGGCGAGGTCGAGATCCGCGGCCCGTGGATCACCGGCGCGTACCACCTGGACGAGGACCCGGCGCGCTTCCACGACGGCTGGCTCCGTACCGGCGACGTGGGAACGCTGTCGCCCGGCGGCTATCTGGTGCTGACCGACCGAGCCAAGGACGTCATCAAGTCCGGCGGCGAGTGGATCTCCTCGGTGGAGCTGGAGAACCACCTCATGGCGCATCCGGACATCCTGGAGGCGGCCGTGGTGGGCGTCCCCGACGACCGCTGGCAGGAGCGCCCGCTGGCCTCGGTGGTCGTACGGGAGGGCGCGGCCGTGACGGCGGAGGCGCTGCGGGAGTTCCTGGCCGGCCGGATCCCGAAGTGGCAGCTTCCCGAGCGGTGGTCGTTCATCGAGAGCGTTCCGAAGACGAGCGTCGGGAAGTTCGACAAAAAGGTCCTGCGGCGCCGGTTCGCGGACGGCGAGCTCGTCGTGGAGCGGATCGACTGACGTTCCGAAGCCGCTGCCCCGGCCATTCCGCAATTTCAGCGCGTCACCGTTCCGATACTCCCTGATGTGTCGATGAATACGAAGGGGTGGGTGATTGTCACCCCAGCGTCATGTTCATCGTGATTTCCAGGGATCAAGTGGTGCGGAAGGGGTGACGGGGTGTATGCAAGATGGGCCGAACTATCAGCAGGCCCCGCGAGGGCGGGTCTCCCCCATGCCGGTGCCGGGAGCGCATATGCCCAAGTGGTCCTCGTTCGACGCCGCGGCCGACCGCCGGTTGGTCCACGGGTTGAACGAAGGCGACGACGGTGCCTTGGCGCTTCTCTATGAGGCGTACGCTGAGCGGCTGTACGACTACACGCTGTCCATGACGGGCGAATACAGGTCCGCCGCCGACATCGTGCACGACACCTTCATCGACGCCTGCCGCCGCGCCCCGCGGATGCGCGACCACGCCCGGCTGCGCTCCTGGCTCTACGGCGCGGCCCGGCGCCGCTGCGTCCAGCGCGGGCGGGCGCGGGGCCTCTTCTGGGAGCACGACGCCGAGTTCGGCGACGGCGGCGCGGTGCCGTCCCGTGCCGACGGGCCGGCGGCGCGCCGGGACGCCGGGGTCGGGCTGCCGCCGTCCGGCGAACTGCGGGGGCTGCTGGAGTCCTCGCTGGGCCGCCTGGAGCCGGGCGAGCAGGAGGCGCTGCTGCTGGCCGTCCGGCACGGCCTGCTCCCGGCGGAGATCGGCACCGTGCTGGGCGTCTCCGCGCGGCGGGCCGCCGGCCGGGTGGCGCGGGCCCGCACCCGGCTGGACGCCGCGTACGAGATCGAGCTGGCGCTGGCGACCGAGCACTGCGCCGCCGGCACCCGCGCGAAGCCGCGTCCCGAGCCCGAGGCCGCGGCGGAGCCGAGGGGCGAGCCGTCCGCCCGGACGGTCGTCGCGGACGCCGCCTCCACCAAGGAGACCGCCAAGTCCGCCGTCCGGCTCGGGAAAGAGCCGGAGGCCCCCACCAGCGCGGTGACCGTTCCGCGTTCGAGTTCGAGGTCCACGCCGTCCAGCG
>NZ_JBEZWH010000076.1:0-37297 GCF_040703975.1 Spirillospora sp. NPDC029432 | reverse complement strand
GCCGACCGCGGAGATGGGCCGGCGGTACGGGGCGTTCGGCCCGGAGGTGAAGGTGCCGGAATCGGCGCCGCTGCTGGACCGCCTGCTGGGCATGGACGGCCGCGCTGGCCGCCTTCCTGGCCACCGCGCGCCGCTGAAGGACGCGGGCCCGGTCCGTGCCGGGAACGGTGACCTGCGGCGTTGTGCGAAACTGGGGCCGTGATGCTGGAGGACCTGGTCCGGCTGCGCCGGGCCCGCGACACGATGGACCGCGACTACGCCGAACCGCTGGACGTCCCGGCGCTGGCGGCCGTCGCCCTCATGTCGCCGGGCCACTTCTCCCGCAGCTTCCGCGCCGCGTTCGGGGAGACGCCCTACAACTACCTGATGACCCGCCGGATCGAGCGGGCCAAGGCGCTGCTGCGGCGCGGCGACCTGTCGGTGACGGAGGTCTGCTTCGCGGTCGGCTGTACCTCGCTCGGGTCGTTCAGCACGCGCTTCACCGAGCTGGTCGGCGAGAGCCCCAGCGCGTACCGGGCCCGCTCCCATGACGAGGGCGCCGGCATCCCGGCCTGCATTGCCAAGATCTATACACGTCCTGTCAGGAACGGAGAAGCCGGACCGCCGCCCCGCACGTAGCGTGGGGGCATGGAGATCAGGCTTTCCACATGTTTCATCGCCGTCGACGACCATGACAAGGCGGTCCCCTTCTACCGGGACGCCCTCGGCCTGGAGGTCCGCAACGACGTCGGCTTCGAGGGGATGCGCTGGGTGACCCTCGGCGCGCCGTCGCAGCCCGGGGTGGACATCGTCCTCGAACCGCCGCTCGCGGACCCGAACGCCTCGCCCGCCGACCGGGAGGCCATGGCGGAGCTGCTGGCCAAGGGCATGCTGCGCGCCGTCATCTTCAGCACCGACGACTGCGACGCCACGTTCGAGCGCATCCGCGCCGCGGGCGGCGAGGTCCTGCAGGAGCCGATGGACCAGCCGTACGGCGTCCGCGACTGCGCCTTCCGCGACCCCGCCGGAAACATGCTGCGCTTCAACCAGGCCCGCGAGGAGTGACCTGAACGGGGCGCCCGCCGGGCGATGGCCCGGCGGGCGGCGGTGGCTAGGGTGGGCCGGAGGCGTCGGTGCGTGGAGGGCGTGGAGGGCGCTGTGGCCGAGGGCGGGACGGTCGGGGACCGGCTGCGGCGCGCGCGGCGGCGCCGGTTCGTGGGCCGTGCCGGGGAGATCGAGCTGCTGCGCGGCGCGCTCGCCGACGGGACGTTCGCCGTCCTGTTCCTGCACGGGCCCGGCGGCGTCGGGAAGAGCGCGCTGCTGGCGGAGATGGCCGAGGCGGTGCGCGGGAGCGGCGTCGCGCCCGTGCTCGTGGACGCGCGGACCGTCACGCCCGACCCGGCGGCGTTCCGGCGGGCGGTGGAACCGCCGGCCGGCGGCCGGTACGCGGTCCTGATCGACACCTACGAGATGCTCGCGCCGCTCGACGACTGGATCCGGGAGCGCTTCGTCCCGGGCCTGCCCGCCGACACCGTCGTCGTCATCGCCGGGCGGGACCCGCCGTCGCCGCGCTGGATCGCCGACGCCGGCTGGCACGAGCTGCTGCGGGTGGTGTCGGTCCGCAACCTCAGCCCGTCCGACACGCGGGAGTACCTGCGCGTCGAGGGCGTCCCCGAAGAGCTGCACGAGCGGGTGCTGGAGCTGACGCACGGGCATCCGCTGACGCTGTCGCTGCTCGTGGACATGGTCGCCAGGCGGCAGGACGTGCCGGGGGCGCTGGGCGGCGCGCCCGACATCGTCCGGGCGCTGCTCGCGCGGCTGGTCGACCAGGTCCCCGGCCCGCGGCACCGGGAGGCGCTGCAGATCTGCGCGCACGCCCGCTTCACCACCGAGGAGCTGCTGCGCGCCATGCTCGGGGACGGCGCCGCGGCGCTGTTCGGCTGGCTGCGGGCGCAGTCGTTCGTCGAGGAGCGCGAGTACGGGCTGTTCCCGCACGACGTCGTCCGCGACATCCTGGACGCCGACCTGCGCTGGCGCGACCCCGGCGGGTACGCGGCGCTGCACCGGTCCCTGCGCGCCCACTTCGTCGCGCGCGTCCGCCGCGCCGCGGAGGACGACGGCGTCCGGCACCAGGCCCTCGCGGACGTCATGTTCCTCGCCCGCGGCCATCCCGTCGTCAGCGGGTACTGGCGGCTCACCGGCCTCGACCGGCTGTCCGCCGGCGGGCTGCGGCCGGGCGACGCCGAGACCGTCCTGGCGATGACGCGCGAGCTGCAGGGCGAGGAGCAGGCGGCGTACGCGGCGTACTGGCTCGAACGCCAGCCCGGTGGATTCGGGATCTTCCGGGACGGTGCGGGCGAGCCGTTCGGGTACGCGGCGTACCTGGAACTGCGCGAGGCCGACCTCGGGGACGATCCGGGCGCGCGGGCGATGTGGGGGCACGTGCTGCGGCACGGGCCGCCGCGGCCGGGCGAGACCGTGCTGGCCTGGCGGTTCTTCGCCGACACCGAGCCGGACGCGCGGCCCACCCGGTCGGAGACCATGATCCGGCTCTGGCACGGGCAGGAGATCATCGCCCGCGGCGGCGCGCGGGCCTGGGACCTGGTCTGCGTGCCGTCCGACCGCGACTACTGGGACCCGCTGCTGTCGTTCTTCGACTTCCACCACGCGCCCGAGGCGGCGTTCCGCGTCGGCGGGCTGCCCTACGAGGTGTACGCCCACGACTGGCGGGTCCTCGGCGTCGACGACTGGCTGGCGCTCACCGCCGAGCGCGAGCTCGGCGCCCCTGTCACGCCGCCCACGGCGGCCGCGCCCGAGCTCGTCCTGTCGCAGCCGGAGTTCGCGCAGGCCGTCCGCGCCGCCCTGCGGGACCTGCGCAGCCCCGGCCGGCTGGCCGGGAACCCGCTGCTGCGCTCCCGCCTCGTGCGGGCCGCCGACGATCCCGCGGCCGAGCTGCGGCGGCTGGTCGAGGAGGCCGCCGGGACGCTCCGGGACGATCCGCGCGAGGAGTCGCCGTACCGGGTCGCCGACCGCACGTTCCTGCGCCCCGCCCCGACGCAGGAACGCGCCGCCGAGATGCTCGGCCTGCCGTTCAGCACCTACCGGCGGCACCGCGACCGGGCCGTGGAACGGATCGCCGCGTGGCTGTGGGAGCGCGAACTCTACGGGAGCGGACACCAGATGGACACCTGATGGCCTGGCAGGTGGGCAGCGGGCCGCCGCATCGTCGCCTCAACGAACCCGCGAAGGGGAGGCACGAGATGCGAGTCATCGGAGAGCACGCGGTGGTCCTGGGCGCCGGCATGGCGGGGCTGCTCGCCGCCCGCGCCCTGTCCGGGGCGTACGAGCGCGTCACGGTCGTCGAGCGCGATCAGGAAGGGCCGGGACGGTCGCGCAAGGGCGTACCGCAGGGCAGGCACGCGCACATCCTGCTGCCGCGCGGGCAGCGGGTGCTCGAAGGGCTCCTGCCCGGCCTGGAACGCGAGCTGATCGAGGGCGGCGCCGTCGTCGCCGACCCCGGCACCGACCACCACTTCAGCCTCGGCGGCCACACCCTCGCGCGGCGGCCCGGCGCGGAGCGGGCGATCCAGGCCGGCAGGCCGTTCCTGGAGCGGACCGTCCGCGGCCGCGTCGCGGCGCTGCCCGGGGTCGCGTTCGCCGAGGGGCGCGACGTCGTCGGCCTCCTCACCGGCGGGCCGGGCCGGATCACCGGCGTCCAGGTCATGCCCAGGCACGCGGGCGGCGCCGCCGAGGAGATCCGCGCGGACCTCGTCGTCGACGCGATGGGCCGCGCCGGCCGCACCCGGTACTGGCTGGAGCGGCTCGGGCACGGGCCCGTCCCGCAGGAGGAGATCAAGGTCTCGGTCGGCTACGCCACCCGCCCGATCCGGCTGCCGGCCGGCACCGGCGCCGGCAAGGCCGTCGTCGTCGGCCCGCGGCCCGGCCGGCCGCGCGGGATGGCGATGGTCGCCGTCGAGGGCGACCGGTACCTGCTGACCGTCGCCGGACTGGGCGACCGGCCGCCGACGGACGACGGCGGCTTCCTCGCCTACGCGTGCGCGATCGCGCCGCCGGAAGCGGCCGAGGCGATCCGCGCGGCCGAGCCGCTGGGCGCCGTCGCCGCCCACCGGTACGCGTCGGACCTGCGCAACCGCTACGAGCGCGTCCGCGGCCTCCCCGAGGGGCTCGTCGTCCTCGGCGACGCGCTGTGCAGCTTCAACCCGATCTACGCGCAGGGCATGACCGTGGCCTGCCTGGAGGCCGAGGTGCTGCGCGGCTGCCTGGACGCCGGAGCGCGCGGCCTGGCCGGCCGCTACTTCCGCGCCGTGGCCAGGACGCTGAACGTCCCGTGGCGGATGGCGGTGGCCGCCGACCTGGCCATGCCCGAGGTCGAGGGCCGCCGCGGCCTCGCCGTCCGGGCCATGAACGCCTACGTCGAGCGCGTCCAGGCCGCCGCCGCCCGCGACACCGAGGTCGCCGAGCAGTTCTTCCGCGTCATCGGCCTCCTCGACCCGCCGCCGGCCCTGATGCGCCCGTCGATCGTCGCCCGCTCCCTCCGCCCGGCGGCCTGATCCGGGCGGGCCCTCGCATTACCCCTGGGGTAATCGATGCGCGGCGGGCGGGCTGGGAGGGTCGTCGGCATGGAGCGTGCGATGGAAGCGATGGCGGGCGGCCGGGTCGCCTGGGGAGCGCTGGCACTGGCCGCGCCCGGCCTCAACGTGAAGCTGGCCGGCCTGGGCGATCGGGACACCCCCGAGCTCAGGTACATGATCCGCGTCTTCGGCAGCCGGGCCCTGGCCCTCGGCCTCGGCTACCTGCTGAGCGATCCGGCGGCGCGGCGGCGGTGGCGGCGGCTGTGCCTGGTGGTGGACGTCTGCGACACCGCGGCCGGGGCCGTCCACCTGGTCCGCGGGGACGTGCCGCGCGGATCGGTGGCGGGGCTGGTGGCGATCACCGGCGGCTACGCGGCCCTGGGCGTCCTGGCCCAGCGGAACGGCGCGGACCCCGCCTGACCGGCCGGTGTGCCGGGCGTCCCCCTGAGGCGGGGGCGCCCGGCACACTGCGGCATCAGCGGTCCAGGCCCCGCTCGATGGCCTCGATGACGCGGGGACGCAGCTCGGCGGCGCTGATGATCGCGTCCACCGAGCCGACCTCGACCGCGCGCTGGATGCTGTGCACCCGGTCGAACTCGGCGGCGACCTCGCCGAGCTTCTCCGCCCGCACCGCGGACTGGACCTCGGCCAGCTGCGCGTTCAGCGCGGCCCGCTCGGCGCCGGTGGTCTCCGCCACCTGCGCCTGCAGCTTGGTCACCCGCGGGTCGGTCGCGGTGCGGTTGCCCACCTCGCCCGAGAAGACCACGGCCGCCGCGGGGGCGCCGCCGAGCACCGAGGCGAACGAGCCCTCCAGCGCCAGCACGGTCATGTTCGGGTTGAGCGCCTTGGAGAACACCACGAACGCGCCGCCGTGGTAACGGGAGATCACGCAGAACACGATCGGGCCGTCGAAGTTCACGATCGCCCGTCCGATCTCCGCGCCGTACTCCAGCTGGAGCTTGCGCATCGACTCCGGCGAGCCGTCGAAACCGGACAGGTTCGCCAGCACGACCAGCGGCCGGTTCCCGGACGCCGCGTTGATCGCCCGCGCGGTCTTCTTCGACGACCGCGGGAACAGCGTGCCCGCGGTGTAGGTGTCCGGGCCGTCGGTGGGCGGGAACCCGCGGCGCGGCACCGACCGCGACTCGATGCCGACCAGGCAGACCGGCTGGCCGCCGATGTGGACGTCCTGGACGGCGGACGTCTCGGCGTCGGCCATGTCCGCCCAGCGCTCCAGCACCGGATGGTCCTGATCGGACAGGGCGCGCATCACCGTCCGGATGTCGAACGGCTTCTTGCGGTCCGGGTTGTGCTCGGCGGAGAAGATCTCGCCGACGGTCGCGAAGTCGCTCCCGGCCAGCGCGTGCGGGAAGGCGGAGACGTCCCGGTCGAACGGGTCCTCCGTGCCGGCCTTGCGCGGGCCCGCCTCGCCCGGCACCACGTACGTGTGGTCGTAGTGCGCCATCAGCACGTCGCGGGCGGCCGGCAGGTCCGGCGCCCAGTACTGCGCCTGCCCGTTCGGCCCCATCACGCGGTCGTAGCCGCCGATGCCGAAGTTGTCCTCGGCCGACACGCCGCCGGAGAAGTCCAGCGACTGCTTGCCGGTGAGCACCATCGCCGAGTCCGGCGTCATCACCAGGACGCCCTTGGTGTGCATGAGCATCGTGGCCTCGGCGTTCCAGTACGGCTGGGCGCCGACGTTGATCCCGGCGACCACGACGTTGATCTCGCCGCCGGCCTGGGTGAACGTCACGATCCGCTTGAGCGCGGCCGCGACCCAGTCCATGTTCTCGGTTCCCGAGTCCATCGAGATCCGGGCGCCCGCCGACAGCGCGAACCACTCCAGCGGCACCCGCATCCGCTCGGCCAGGTCCAGCGCCGCGATCACCCGCGAGCACTCCGGCTCCGACAGCGCGCCCAGCGCCTTGGTCGGGTCGCCGAGCAGCACCACGCGGGTGACGCCCTCCGGGTGCCGCGCGGTCGGCGTCGTGACGACGCCCGCGACGATCGCCGCGGTGTTGCGCCCCTTCGGCCGGTCCACCGGGACGAGCGCGCCGTCCCCGTCGAGGTCGTGCTCGGTGAACGTGCCGTCCGGGCCGGCGAGCAGGCCGGTCAGCTCGTACGGGTACACGTTGCCGCGCCGCGCCGCGCGCAGCACCTTCTGGCGGTAGTCGTCCAGCGGCCGCACCGGCTCCGTGGCCGGCCCGGCGACGTGCAGGCGCGGCCCGTGGCCCGGCTCCTGCGTGATCCGGACGGCGATCTCGGTCAGCGCGCCGGCGGGCGTGCGCCGGCGCGCCACGAACTGGACCTCCTCCAGCCCCGCGCCGCGGATGGTCGGCAGCAGCCGCCGCACCAGCGCCTTGAGCTCGTCGGCGGTCAGCTCGGTCGGCGGCCAGACGTACATCAGGATCCGGTTGGTGTCGAACCGCTTGTTCTGCGGCCGCTGCGCCTGGATGTTGCGGATCGAGTCCAGGCAGGCGGTGAACACGTCCTCCGCCACCGGCAGCGCGATCACCCGGCCGTCGGCGTCGCGCAGCGGCGTCAGGTCGCGGACCTGGCCCAGCGCGATGAGCCGCTCGTCGGCCGGGTTGCTCTTCGCGACGGCCCGGAACAGGTAGATCTCCTCGTCCGCGGACGGCAGCCGGGTGAGGTCGAACTCGCGCCACCGCTGCAGCTGCAGGCGCTGCGCGATCTGCGGGTGCAGGCCGCGGATCAGCCGGTCCTCGGCGAGGCCGTCGCCCTCCGGCCGGAACGTGAAGTGGTGGTGCATCACGGCGCCGCCGGTCCCGGTGACGGTGGCGGTGATCCGGCGGACGCCCTCGGGCCGCGGCCGCTCGGCGAGCAGGCGCCCGAGCCGCTCCGCCATCGCGTCGGCGTTCGGCTGGTCCTCCCACGTCACGTAGAGGTCGGCGACCACGCCGGCCGCGTCGCCCGCCTCGGCGGCGAGCGTGCCGACGGCGCCGAGGGCGTCCGGCAGGGCGGCGATGTCGACGGCGGTGGTCACCAGCCGCGTCGCCTCGCCCGAGCCGGTGTGCTCGGCGGTCACGAAGCGGCAGCCCGCGACGTCCCGGGCGGTGATCCCGTCCAGCCACCGGTTGCCGTAGTAGCGGCGGGTCAGCACCTCCAGCAGCGGCGCGTGGTCCCGGCCGGGCCGGCCGATCCGCTGGCCGATCAGCCGGACGAGCGGTTCCGAGCTGGCCACCATCGCCTGGATCCGCGCGGCGCGGTCGGGCGCGTCCGGGTTCCCGTCCAGGTGGCGCAGGTCGTCGCGGACGGCGGCGTACACCTTGGCGCGCTCGCGGCGCATCAGCGGCTGGGTGAACCAGCGGAACACCACGCCGCGGGCCAGGTCGGCCACCGCGGGGAAGCGCACCTGCGTGGCCTCGACCAGGTGCTCCAGGACGGTCCCGGCGCGCTCGCCGAGCGACTCCAGCGGCGGCGGGCCGGCCAGCCACTGGCGCAGCAGCTCCGACACCAGCGCGACGCCGGCGCCCATCCGCTGCTGGGCCAGGAAGATCCGGAAGACCGCGGCCTCCAGCTCCGGCGTGCGGTCGAGGTCCGCGACGCCGTAGTGGGCGAGCACCTCGCCGAGCTTGGCCCGGAAGCCCTCGGTGAGGCCGGCCCGCTCGGCGTCCAGGCTCCGCAGGTAGCTGTGGAAGAACTCGCGCGGGCTGTGCACCGGGCTGCCCGGCTCGGTCTCCGGCTCGCCGCCCGGCTTGTTGCGGCTCAGCTCGGACAGGTCGGCGAACACCGTCAGCAGGTCCAGCTCGCCTTCGAGCGGCCGCCCGCCCAGCTCGGCGCGCGCGGCCAGGTAGCCCGACAGCACCCGGTCGCGGTCGTACGGGTCGGCGTCGAAGCCGAGCAGCAGGCCGCGCAGGTCCTGGAGGCCGCGCGCGGCGCGGTCGGCCGCGGCGGCGGCGGGCTCGGCGGGCAGCTCGATCTCGACGGCCGCGGTGTCCGGCCCGGCCTCCTCGGCGCCCTCGTCGGCCAGCGGCTCCAGCCGCATCAGCGGCGCGCCCGTCTCGACCTGGGCGCCCACCGCCACCGGGCACTCGCGGACGCGGGCGCGGAACGGCGCGCGCAGCACCGTCTCCATCTTCATGCTCTCCAGCACCAGGATCGGCGCGCCCGACTCGACCTCGTCGCCCACCGCCAGCGGCGTCGCGACCACCAGCGCGGGGGCGGGGGAGCGGACGACGCCGCCCTCGTCCCGGCTGATCCGGTGCGTGACGCCGTCGACCTCGACCAGGTGGATCGGGCCGTGGGTGGCCGACACCAGCCGGAACCGGTGGCCGTTGACGACGATCTGGCCGCTGTGCGCGTCGTACCGCTCGATCTCGACGTCCGCCGGGTGCGCGTCGCCGCCGCCGGAGATGGTGACGCGGAACCGCCGGTGCCCGACCCGGGCGACGCTCACCCGGTAGCCGACGCCGCGGAGCTTGAGGTCCAGCGGGCGGCCCGGGTCGTGCTGGACCTGCGGGCGCCCGCCGCGCGCGGTCGACAGCAGCCGCCCGCGGGACACCTCCTCCTCGTCCTGGTACGCCTCGATCGCGGCCGCCGCCAGGGCGATCGCGGAGTGCCGGTGGCTGACCAGCCGGCCCTCGCCGCGCACCCGGTCGATCCAGCCGGTGTCGGCGGTCCCGTCGATCACCTCGGGCTGGTCGAGCAGGTCGAGCACGAAGCTCTTGTTGGTCGCGCCGCCCTCGATGATCACCGTGGTGCCGGCCATCGCGCGGCGCAGCCGGCCCAGGGCGTGCTCACGGTCGCGGCCGGACGCGATGATCTTGGCGATCATCGAGTCGAAGTCGGCCGGGATCGTGTCGCCCTCGCTGACGCCGGTGTCCACCCGGATGCCGGGCCCGGCGGGCAGCACGAGCCGCGCGATGCGGCCCGGGGCGGGCGCGAAGTCGCGGTCGGGGTCCTCGGCGTTGAGCCGCGCCTCGACGGCGTGTCCGGACTCGCCCGGCTGCGGGCCCTCCAGCCGCCCGCCGCCCGCCACGTGCAGCTGGAGCCGTACCAGGTCGGTGCCGGTGGTGATCTCGGTGATCGGGTGCTCGACCTGGAGCCGGGTGTTGACCTCCAGGAACGCGAACAGCCGCTCGCCCGGGTGGTACAGGAACTCGACGGTGCAGGCGCCGCGGTAGCCGACGGCCACGGCGAGCCGCTCGGCCGCCGCCTTCAGCTCGGCCGCCTGCTCCGCCGCCAGCACCGGCGACGCCGACTCCTCGATGATCTTCTGGTTGCGGCGCTGCACCGAGCAGTCCCGCACGCCCAGCGCCCACGCCGTCTCCCCGTCGGAGATCACCTGGACCTCGACGTGGCGGGCGCCGGTGACCAGCCGCTCCAGGAAGACCACGCCGGAGCCGAACGCCCGCAGCGCCTCCTGGCTGGTGCGCTCGTACGCCGCGGCGAGCTCCTCCCGCGAGCCGACCTTGCGGATGCCGCGCCCGCCGCCGCCCGCGGTCGCCTTGAGCATCAGCGGGTAGCCGATCGCGTCCCCGGCGCGCAGCGCGTCCTCCAGGGTGGCGACCTCGCCGCGGCTCCACGGCGCCACCGGGACGCCGACCTCCTCGGCGATCAGCTTCGCGCCGATCTTGTCGCCCAGCCTGCGCATCGCCTCCGCGCTCGGCCCCACGAACGTGACGCCGACCCGCTCGCACAGCTCGGCGAACGCCGGGTCCTCGGCGACGAACCCCCAGCCGACCCACGCGGCGTCCGCCCCGGTCTCCACCAGCGCCCGCTCCAGGACGGCCAGGTCGAGGTACGGGCGCGCCGACGCCGGGCCCAGCGGGTAGGCGACGTCCGCCTCCCGGACGAAGGTCGCGCCGCGATCGGCGTCGGTGTAGAGGGCGACCGTCTCGATCCGCGCCCCGGTCTCCGCCGAGAGGTCCCGGACGGCGTGGATGA
This sequence comes from Spirillospora sp. NPDC029432, assembly GCF_040703975.1. Classification (NCBI taxonomy): domain Bacteria; kingdom Bacillati; phylum Actinomycetota; class Actinomycetes; order Streptosporangiales; family Thermomonosporaceae; genus Spirillospora; species Spirillospora sp. NPDC029432. The sequence goes on along the minus strand of NZ_JBEZWH010000076.1, from coordinate 26,819 downwards.
GCCGCATCGCGGCCTCTCCACGATTGACGATGGCGATTCGACTGAACACCCTCTGAGCCTCCAAATAGCCGCGCACAGAAGGCGACGCCCGCGCACCGGGGCGTCGCCCGCACCTGCCCTCCACCCTCCTGGACGGCGGCCGTGTTCGCCAATGTCCCGCATCTCGCAGGGTGGAGCCGCTGTGTTGTAGGGACCCCACAAATTGGGCGGGCCGGATGGATCGCGCGCGGCGGCGGCCTCAGCGGCTCGAGAGCAGGACCGGTCCGCCGATGTTGGTCGTGCCCAGCGTCCAGAGGTCGCCGGATACGGGGTCGATGGCCAGCGGCTTCACGAGGATGTTGCTCCGGAACGGGACGGCGGGGGTCGGCACGCGCTCCCAGGCGCCGCCGCGGTAGCGGATCAGCCCCGGGGCGGCGGGCTGGTCCGTGGCGTGGCCGTTGGCCCACAGGGTCCCGTCGGGGGCGCGCGCGATGCGGGCGAGGGCGTTGAGCCCGTCCGGTACGGGGACGTGCTTCCAGGTGGTGCCGTCCCAGCGGAGCAGGACCGCCCTGCCGCCGCCGTCGGTCCAGTCGACGCCGGCCGCCCAGGCCTCGCCGGACGACAGCGGCAGCACGTCGGTGATCGTCCCCAGGCGGGTGTCCTGCTCCACAGGGACGCGCTTCCACGCGGTGCCGTCCCAGCGGTGCGCCTCGACGGTGTCGGTGTAGTCGGAGGTCTGGCCGAACAGCCAGACGTCGTCGGCCGACCGCACTTGCAGGTTGTGCTGGCGCAGGGTCGGGAGGGCGGTGACGTGCGCCCAGGAGCCGCCCGTCCAGCGGTAGAGGTCGCCGGCCGTCGACAGCCACACGCCGGCCGCGTCGGCCTGGAGGTGCGCGCCGGTCGCGCCGGAGGGCAGCGGGACCTCGGCGAACGCCGAGCCGGTGAAGCGCCCGATGTAGGACCGCGCCGGGCCGTCGGTGACGTGCCTCGTCCCGGAGATCCAGACGTCCTCGGGGGAGACGGCCTCGACGTTGGTGATCGTGGCCTGCCGGGGCAGCCCGCCGAGGGGGTACTCCACCCAGCCGCCGTTCTTCCAGCGCCGTACGACGGGGTTGCCGGGGATCGTCCGCCCGGTGCCGGGGATGGGGCCCGGGACGACGAGTTCGCCCTGGGTGCCGGCGATCCAGACGCTGTCGGGGGACGCGGCCGCGACGTCTTCGAGGTAGTTGTTGGGCCAGAAGAAGGGGAGCGACACCTGCTGGAGGTCGCCCGAGGTATCGCGGGCGGCGGGTGCCGCGGGGGACGCGGCGGCGGGGGAGGCGAGCCCGGCGGCGGCGAGGACGCCGGCCGCCAGCGCGGCGGAGACCGTGAGTCGGAACATGGCCGCCAGTATGTACTGGCATGATCGCCACTTCTTGTTAGGTTCGGAACAAAAGCGGCATTCCAGATCGTGTCGCCCGGGTGCGCGCGGCATCCCTCCGTATCCGGAGAGCGAACCATGCCAGGAGCGGCGAATCGCCTCCCCGGGGGCGGCGCCGACGAATTAGGTTGATCCCGCCGGACGAACCGCCGGACTCGTTCCTCCTCGCAAGAGAGGCGCTTCCCATGACCGAGCGCGACCCCGCGGAGACCGCCGCCATCGACACCAGCGTCCCCCACGCGGCACGGATCTGGAACCACTGGATGGGGGGCAAGGACAACTACGAGTCCGACCGGGCGGCCGGCGACGCGGTGGCCGAGGTGTACCCGCAGATCGTCACCATGGCGCGGCAGTCCCGGCGGTTCCTGATCCGCACCGTGCGCTTCCTGGCCGCCGAGTGCGGCGTCCGCCAGTTCATCGACATCGGCACCGGGCTGCCGACGATGCAGAACACCCACGAGGTCGCGCAGGGCGTCGCCCCGGAGTCCAGGATCGTGTACGTCGACAACGACCCGCTGGTGCTGGTGCACGCCCGGGCACTGCTCGGCAGCACGACCAGCGAGGGCGCCACCACGTACGTGCACGCCGACTACCACGAGCCCGACAAGATCATCGAGGCGGCCCGCGAGGTGCTGGACTTCGGCGAGCCCGTGGCGGTCATGTTCATGGGGGTGCTCGGGTACGAGCCCGACCTGGCCGTGGTGCGCGCCATCGTCGGCCGGGTGATGGAGGTGACCCCGTCCGGCAGCCACCTGGTGCTGTGGGACGGCACCGACACCGGGACCGAGGTCGTCGAGGGCGCCGAGAAGCTCGTGGAGAGCGGCGGCGTCCCCTACGTCCTCCGCGACCCCGGGCAGCTCGCCCGCTGCTTCGAGGGCCTGGAGCTGGTCGAGCCCGGCCTGGTCCCGATCGGCGAGTGGCGTCCGGACGGCGAGACGGTGCAGATCGACGCCTACGGCGCGGTGGCCCGCAAGCCCTGACGGCTGCGGCGCCACCGGGACGCGTCAGCTCCAGCGGAACGTCTTCGCGGCGACCGCGGCGGCCAGGACGGTCGTGCCGGCGAGGGCGCCGAGCTGGGCGGGGTCGGGTGCCGCGCCCGTCCAGGCGTCGCTCAGCGCGTCCAGCCCCGCGCCGTACGGCAGGTGCCCGCCGAGCGCGTCCAGCCACCCCGGCAGCTGTCCGCGCCCGCCGAACCCGCCGCCGGCCGCCATCGTGGCGAAGAACAGCACCAGGCCGATCGCGACGGCCGCGTTCGGCGTCGGCGCGAGCGCGGCGACGACCATGCCCACCGCGTACATCGCGGCCGCCGCCAGGAGGAACGCGCCGGCCGCGGTGAACGGGTCGCGCGGCATCGCCACGCCGAACGCCGACCGCGCCACCAGCAGGGCCAGCGCCACGCCGAGCAGCGTCTGCGCCAGGCTGACCGCGACCTGGGCGACGAGCACCGACGCCGGATGGGCCGGCGTCACCGAGAGGCGCCGCAGCACGCCCGCCTTCCTGTACGAGGCCAGGAAGGACGGCATGTTGACCACGCCGATGAGCGCCACCACCATCACGATCGTCAGCGGCACGACGTAGGCGTCCAGCGCGGGCAGGCCGCGGAACTCCGCCCGCCCCGCGCCGTCGGCGCCGATCCCGTTCATCACCATGATCAGCACGGGCAGCCCGAGCGGCACGACCAGGCCGGCGGTGTCGCGGACCACCATCCTGGCCTCGGTCAGCGCGAGCATCGCCCAGGCCCGCGCGGGCAGCGCGAACGCGGGGGTCATGCCGCCTCCCCGTCCTGGTAGGGCCGGCCGGTCAGCGCGAGGAAGGCGTCCTCCAGCGTGGCCCGCTCCAGCCGGGTCTCGGTGGCGACGACGCCGTGGCGCAGCAGCGCCGTCCCGACCGCCCGCAGCAGGTCGCCGGTCCCGGTGACCACGGTCTCGCTGCGCCGGGTCCGCACCTCCGTCACCTCCTCCAGGCCGGCCAGCACGGCCCGGTCGAACGGTTCCTCCGTCCGGAACCGCACCCGGCGCGGCGCGTCCAGCGCCGCGATCAGGCCGCCCGGCGTGCCGAGCGCGGCCGGCCGCCCCCGGTCGACGATCACGACCCGGTCGCACAGCCGCTCGGCCTCCTCCATGAGATGGGTGACCAGCAGCACCGTCACGCCGGTGTCGCGTACCTGCTCGATGAGGTCCCAGGTGCCGCGGCGCGCCTGCGGGTCCAGGCCGGTGGTGAGCTCGTCGAGCACCGCGACCCGCGGCCGGCCGACCAGCGCGAGCGCGATGGCGAGCCGCTGCGCCTGCCCGCCCGACAGGTCCTCGAACGCGGTGCCGCGCTTGCCCGCCAGCCCCAGGTCCGCCAGCAGCCGCTCGGGATCCGCGCCCTCGCGGTAGAACGACCGGTACAGCGCGAGGGCCTCGCCGACCCGCAGCTTCTCCGGCAGCATCCCGCTCTGGAGCTGGGCGCCGAGGACCCGCCGCAGCTTCGCGCGGTCCCGCGACGGATCCAGGCCGAGCACGCGGATCCGCCCGGCGTCGGGACGCCGGACGCCCTCGACGCACTCCACGATGGTCGTCTTGCCCGCGCCGTTCGGGCCGAGGATCCCGAAGATCTCGCCCTCCTCGACGGCGAACGAGACGCCGTCGACCGCGACCGTGTCCCCGTACCGCTTGCGCAGCCCGTCCACCTCGACCACCGCCATCGTGCCCCCTCACCGGCCGTTCCACCGCGTACACCGGAACGCTAGGACGCGGCCGCCCCCGCCGTCGGGTGCCGGACGTCACGACCCGCACCCGTGACTTCCGGCACGGTCGGCGCGGCGGCGCGGGCCGTAGTGTTCGGAGCATGGCCGATTCGCAGCTGGAGCGCTGGGGCGCGGCGAGCCTGCTGGCGGTGTGCGCGCTGATCGGGGTGCCCGTCCTGCTCGCGGCGGAGCGGCCCACCACGGGCCCGCCGTGGGTGTGGTGGTCCTGCTACCTCGGCCTCATCGCGCTGTTCGTGCTGGGGTTCCGGGAGACGCCGCCGGAACGGGCGGTCCGCGGCCTCCTGCTGCCCGGGCTCGCGCTCACCGGGGCCGCCACCGTGCTGCTGGCCCCGCGGGCCGGGTACACCGCGATCCTGCTGGTCTTCGTCACCGCGTACGCGGCGCACCTGGGCTCGCGGCGGGCCGTCCTCGCCCTCCTGCTCGCCAACAGCACGGTCGCCGCCGCCGCGGCCGCGCTCGCCGTGAGCACGGTCATGGAGGTGGTGCTGACCTGGCTCCTCTACGCGATGCTCCAGCTCTGCACGGTGTGGGCGGTGCGCAGCGAGCAGCGGGAGGCCGCGGCGCGCCGGCGCCTCGCCGCGGCCAACACCGACCTGCGGGCCGCCACCGCGCTGCTGGCCGAGTCCAGCCGCGCGGGGGAGCGGCTGCGGATCGCCCGGGAGCTGCACGACCTCCTCGGCCACCAGCTCACCGCGCTCGTCCTGGAGCTGGAGGTGGCCTCCCACCGCGGCGACCCGGCGGCCCGCAAGCACGTCGAGCGCGCCCGCGGGCTGGCCAGGGAGCTGCTCGGCGACGTGCGCACCGCGGTCGGCGAGCTGCGCACCGGCACCCCGGACCTGCGCCTGGCGCTCGCGGAGGTCGTCGCGGAGCTGCCGCACCCCCGCGTCCACCTGGACGTCGACGGCGGCCTCGAACCCGACGAGGCGTGCACGGCCGCGCTGATCCGGTGCGTCCAGGAGGCCGTCACGAACACCATCCGGCACTCGGGCGCCGCGAACCTGTGGATCGAGGTGGCCCGTTCCGGCGACGGCGGGATCGTCCTGACGGCGCGCGACGACGGGCGCGGCGCCGCCGCCCTGCGGCTCGGCCACGGCCTCACCGGCATCCGCGAACGCGTCGCGCAGCTCGGCGGGGCGGTGTCGTTCGACACCCGCTCGGGCTTCACCCTCCGCGCCCGGGTGCCGGCCCCGTGATCCGGGTGTGCGTCGTGGACGACCAGACCCTCGTCCGCCAGGGGATCCGGCACCTGCTGGAGCTGTCCCCGGAGGTCACCGTCGCCGCCGAGGCCGCCGACGGCGACGAGGCCCTGGCGATCCTGGAGGCGGCGCCGCCGGACGTGCTGCTGCTGGACCTGCGGATGCCCGGGCGGGACGGCATCGCCACCCTCACCGCGATGCGCGAGCGCGGCATCGCCGTCCCGGCCCTCGTGCTGACGACGTTCGACGACGACGAGCTGGTCCTGCGGGCGCTGCGCGCGGGCGCGCGCGGCTACCTCCTCAAGGACGTCACGCTCGACCAGGTCGTCGAGGCGATCCGCGCGCTCGCGGGCGGCGGCACGTTCGTCCGGCCCGCCCTCACCGAACGGCTCCTGCGCGCCGCGGAACGGCTGCCCGAGCCCGGCGGTATCGGCGGCCTCCCGCCCCCGCTGCCGCTGACGGACCGCGAGCTGGAGATCCTGCGGCTGCTGGCCGGCGGGTACGCCAACCGCGAGATCGCCGCCGCGCTGCACCTGGCCGAGGGCACCGTGAAGAACCACGTGTCGAGCGTCCTGACCAAACTCGGCGTCCGCGACCGCACCCTCGCCGTCCTGCGGGCCCTGCACCACGGCCTTCTCGGCGACCGCTAGCCGGGAGGCGCGGAGCCGCTCTCATCGCGGGGGAGGACGCCGGGGAGCTGCTTGCGGGAGCTGATCCCGAGCTTGGCGAAGACCTGCCGGAGGTGCCACTCGACGGTACGGGGGCTCACGAAGAGGCGGGCGGCCACCTCCGGGTTGGACAGGCCGTCCCGCACGAGCAGGGCGATCTGCCGCTCCTGCGGCGTCAGCCCGCCGCTCGCCGCGGCCTCCTTCCCGCGCCTGCGGACGTTCTCGCCGGCGGCGAGGAGCTCGCGGCGGGCGCGCTCGGCGAACGCCGCCATCCCGATCGACGTGAACAGCTCGTACGCGCGGCGCAGCTGGGTCCGCGCCTCGCTCCGCCGGCGGTTCCGGCGCAGCCACTCGCCGTACAGCAGGTGGGCGCGGGCCAGTTCGGGACGCAGCACCGTCCGGCCGAGCCGCTCGATCGCCTCGAGGTAGAGGCCGGCCGCGGCGTCGTCCCCGGTCAGCAGCGCCCGGCAGCGGGCGAGGATCCCCTGGGCCCAGTCCGTGTCGCACGGTTCCGCCGTGTCCGCCAGCTCCTCCAGCGCCTCGCGGGCGGCGGTGCCGTCGCCGGCGCGCGCCGCCGCCTCGACGAGTTCGGGGAGCGCCCACTGGGAGACCAGCGCGTTGGCGCTCCGGATGGTGGCCTGGGCCGCCGCCAGCGCGCGTTCGTAGTGGGCCAGGCCGTTGCACAGGATCGAGGTCGCCCACTGGGCCGTCGCGACGCCCGCCAGCTGGCCGCCGGCGCCGGCCTCCTCGATGGCGGCGGCGATCAGCGCCGTGCTCTCGGCCTCCCTGCCCTGGAGCGCGGTGAGCAGGAGCCCGGTGTGCTGCGTCATGGGCACGCCCGTCGCGGCGGCGACGGCCTCGGACTCGGCGACGAGCTCGGCCGCGGCGGCGAACTCGCCGCTGAGCGAGACCGGGATCCCCAGCGCGTGCAGGTAGACGGGGAGCTCCGCGAGGGCGCCGGCCGCGCGCACCTCCTCCAGCACCCTGGCGGGCGTCCGGGTCAGGAGCCGGTCCTCCCAGACCAGCGCGACCAGGCCGTTGGCCGCCCAGCTCCACTTCAGGAGGTCGTCCAGGGGAGCGCCGGTGAGCGCGTCCACAGCCCTGCGCAGGACCGGGAGCGCGGTGCTGCGGTCGTCGGTGACGAGCGCCGCGTAGCCGTCGAGCACGAGATCGAAGACGCCCGGGCTCCCCGCCGGCGGGGGCAGCTCCCTGATCGCCTGGGAGATCGCCACGAGGCTCTCCCGGTTCGCGGCCCCGTAGGAGGCGCTTCCCCAGGCGATGAGATAGGTCTCGCGGGCCAGGTCCATGTCGAACGGCTCCAGCCGCCGCGCGGCCTCCAGCAGCAGCGGCGGCGCCTCGTTGTTGAACCCGGCCGCGAACGTGGTGTGGCCGCGGACGAGGAGGGCGCGCACGCGCTGCGACTCGCTCGCGGCGTTCTGGTCGGCGATGTCGGCGAGCGCCCGCGCCGCGTCGAGGTCGCCCGACCGCAGGCAGGCGTCGGCCGCCGCGACCGCGCGGTCGGCGCACCGCGAGGCGTCGACGCTCAGCGTCACCGCGCGCCGCAGGAACGCCGCGGCGGCGGCCATCCCGCCGCGGGCCTGCGCCCGGCCGGCGGACCGTTCCAGCTCGGCGGCGACGGCCTCGTCCGGCATGGTGGCCGCGGACGCGAGGTGCCAGGCGCGGCGGTCCGGATCGGCCTCCGCGTCCGTCGCCTCCGCCAGCGCCAGATGCACCGCCCGGCGATCCCGCTGGTGCGCCGACCCGTACACGGCCGAACGCACCAGCGGATGGCGGAAGACCACCTGCGCCCCGAACTCCAGCAGCCCGTCGGTCCCGTCCGCCAGCGCCGCCGCCGGGGCGATCCCGAGCCGTTCGGCGGCGTCCCGGACCAGGGCGGGACGGCCGGTGGGCTCGGCGGCGGCGATCAGCAGCAGCAGCCGGGTCCGCTCGGGCAGGTCCCGGATCCTGTCCAGGAAGCTCTGCTCGATCCGCCCGGGCAGCGCGCCGGCGTGCGGCAGCTCGAACCCGCCCGGGACGTGGGTGGCCGGCAGCCCGCGCGACAGCTCCAGCAGGGCGAGCGGGTTGCCGTGGGTCTCGGCCACGAACCGGTCGCGGACGCTGCGGTCGAGCCGGATGCCCGTCACCGAGTCCAGCAGCGCGTGCGCGTCGGCGTCCCGCAGCCCGGTGACCTCCAGCTCCGGCAGCCCGAGCAGGTCCTGGGCGGGCCGCCGGGTGCCGAAGAGGAGGGCGACCGACTCGGCCAGCAGCCGGCGCCCGACGAAGCCGAGGACCTGCGCCGAGGAGCGGTCGAGCCACTGCGCGTCGTCGACCACGCACAGCAGCGGGCCCTCCTCGGAGGCGTCCGCGAGCAGGCCGAGCACGGCCAGCGCGACCAGGAACCGTTCCGGCGGGGCGCCCGCCCGCAGCCCGAACACCGTCTCCAGCGCCTCGCGCTGCGGATCGGGCAGGTTCCCCAGCCGGTCCAGCAGCGGCGCGCACAGCTGATGTACGGCCGCGAACGCCAGCTCCATCTCCGACTCGACGCCCACCGCGCGCAGCACCCGCGCGCCGGCCGCCGCGCGCTCCGCGTACCCCAGCAGCGCCGACTTCCCGACCCCCGGCGCCCCGCGCAGCACCAGCACGCGGCTCTGGCCCGTGCGGACGGCCGCGATCAGCTCATCGAGATGAGCGCACTCCCCGGCCCGCCCGAACAGGCCGGCGTCCTCACCGTGTCCGGCCACGCGCTCGCGCTCCACCGCCCCACCGCCCTCGCCGCGGACACCCGCCGCCGGCGCCGCCCATTATGTCCGTATGGGCCGGGCCGCGGGCAGCGGCGGGTGCCGGCGGCGGGTGCCGCCCGCGCCCGCTAGCGGACGCTCGCCCGCGCGGCGCGCTCGATCGCCCGGGTGACGGTCCCGGGCGCCGTGATCAGGCCGAGGTGCCCGGCGTCGTACTCGGTGACGGCGGAGCCGGCCCGCTCGGCCATGGCCCGCTGGGCGCCGGGCGGGATGATCGCGTCCCTGGTGCCGAGGAGGTACCAGGAGCGGATCGTCCGCCAGGCGGGGGTCCCGGAGGGCTCGTTCAGCGCGCCGACCGTGGCCGGCCGCTGGGTGGCCGCGACGAGCGCCTTGTCGCGCGCGCTCAGTCCGGTCGCGAACGACGCGGAGACGGTCGCCCTCTTGAGGTAGAGGTCGGTCGCCGGGGTGGGCGGCAGGGCGGCGGGAACGAAGTCGAACACGGTGGTGGGATCGGCGACCGAGAGCGCCGAGTCCGGACCCGCCAGCGCCGTCGCGGTCTCGCCCTGGTCCGGCGCGAAGGCGTTGACGTAGACCAGCGCCTTGACGTCGGGGTCGCCGGCGGCCGCGTTGCTGATCACGGCTCCGCCGTAGGAGTGGCCGACGAGGACGATGGGGCCTTCCACCGTCTCCAGGTAGGCCCTCACGTACGCGGCGTCGCCGGAGAGCGAGCGCAGCGGGTTGGCGACCGCGGCGACGGTGTACCCGTCGCCCTGGAGCCTGGTGACGACTCCGTTCCAGTTCGAGGCGTCCGCCCAGGCGCCGTGCACGAGCACGATCGTGGGCTTGGCCGCCGTCTTCCGGATCTCCTGGGCCGGAGCGCTCTGCGCCAGGCCGAAGCTCACCATGAGAAGGGCGACCGCGATCAGAAGCATCACCGTGACGGTGGGCCGCCGCCTGACGTGAACGGGTGCGCTGGTCCGGGATCTGGTCATGATCCTGTCCTGTTCTGCGGGAGATGCGGCGATTCCGCCGGCTGCCGGTCCGAAATTGTTCGCGCGCATAACGGAATTTCGCCCGCGCGGTGACAGCGGCTGAATCGGAGCCGGGCCCGTTATGGCCGGCTCATTGCTAAAGACAAGGCACCGGCCGCCCCTGTGACACGCGCTTTCGCCGTCGAACGGAAACGCGGATCGGCGCGCCCGGTGATGGGACCAAGGTCCTTCTTGAATGGGAAAAGCGTTACTTCCGGCGGGCTCGCCCGCCGCCATGAACTGGTCCCCGGATGACACTTTCACTTTCCGAGCAGACGAGAAGAGAGACGCTGATGAACGTTCCAGGCCCCGGCGGCGGCCCGTCACGCGGCCGGCACCGCCTGCGGGTGCGCAGCGCGCTGCTGCGGCTGGACGGCACCTTCGAGCCGCCGTACCTGGTCGTCGACGGGGACATCGACATCACCACGCTCGCCGCGTTCAGCGCCGCGCTGTCCCGCCTGCTCGCGCACGGTTCCGGCGACGTGTGGGTCGACGCGGAGCGGCTGCGCTTCATCGACGTCGGCGGACTCCGGGCCATCGCCGCCACCGCGTGCCGGCTGGGGCTCCAGGACCGGCGGCTGGTGCTGCGCTCGGTGGCGCCGCACCTGATCAGGCTCATGGACCTGGTGGGCTGGAGCCAGATCTCCAACCTGTCCATGCTCGCCCGTGAACCCCGGCCCGCGGCGACCGCGCCGGCCACGACCGATGGGCGCGGACGAAAGTACCTAAGCGTGTCAGATTCCCCGTCGCTCCCGGCTTCCTAGTTTGGGTGTCACAGCGAGCACGACACCTGAGGAGAGACACATGAGCGACATGAACGAGCTGGTCGAGCGCTACCTCGCCGCGTGGAACGAGACCGACGCCGCCGCGCGGCGGGCCGCCCTCGCGGAGGTGTTCGCCGAGGACGCGGTGTACACCGACCCGCTGGTCTCCGTCCAGGGCAGGGACGGGCTGGACGCCACGATCGCGGCCGTCCAGGGGCAGTTCGGCGGGCTGGTGTTCAGCCTCGGCGGCGCCGTGGACGCCCACCACGACATCGCCCGGTTCACCTGGCACCTGGGGCCCGAGGGCGGCGAGCCGGTCGTCATCGGCTTCGACGTCGCGGCGGTCGGCGGCGACGGGCGGATCCGCCAGGTGCTCGGCTTCCTCGACAAGGTGCCGGCCGGAGCCTGAACGCCCCGGGGCGGACCGCCGGACGGTCCGCCCCGCCCATCCCGGAACACGCCCCTGGAACGCAAGGAGTGACCCCATGACCGCCTACGTGATCGCGCACCTGCGGGACGCCACCCCGCACCCCGAGATCGCCGAGTACATCGAGCGCATCCCCACCACCTTCGAGCCGTACGGCGGCCGCTTCCTCGTACACGTCACGCCGCACGAGGTGATGGAGGGAAGCTGGCCCGGGGACGTCGTGATGATCGGCTTCCCCGGCGTCGCCGAGGCGCGGGCCTGGTGGGACTCGCCCGAGTACCAGGAGATCGCACCGCTGCGCTCGCGGCACATCAAGGGCGACATCATCCTGGTCGGAGGCGTCCCCGAGGGCTACGACCCGGCCTCCACCGCGAAGGCCATGCGTGAGGCGCTGGCCGCCGGATAGCCCCCCCGGTCCTCCGGGGCGCCCGTCAGGTGGTGACGTCGTAGTTGAAGCCGAAGGCGCGCGCACCGGTCTCCGTACGGGGACGGTGCGCGGTCTCCGGGCCGAACGCGACGTAGGTGCCGGGACCGTGGGTGCGGTCGCCCTCGATGATCCGGCCGCTCACGACGTAGTACGCCTCACCGTAGCCCTCGTGGACGTCGAGGTCCGGCCATTCGGCGCCCGGGGCGAGATCGATCACCCATGTCCTGATCCCCGGCATTCCCGGCAGGGACCGTACGTGGACGCCGGGGCCCAGCTCGACCGGCGAGACCTCGTCGATGTCCACGGGGAGAACCTGTCCGGGCCGTACCTGCTCTTGCGCGCTCATCGGGACAAGATTCTCACAGCCCGAGCCCGCCGGCGAGCGCCCGCAGCTCGCTCCGGGACGCGATGCCGAGCTTGGGATAGGCCTTGTAGAGGTGGTACCCGACCGTCCGGTGGCTGAGGAAGAGCTGCGCGGCGATGTCGCGGTTGGACATGCCCTGCGCGGCGAGCCGGGCGATCTGCAGCTCCTGCGGGGTGAGCCCGGCGGCCGCGCCCGCGGCGGGCCTGGGGCCCCGGTCCGGGGCGCCGGTCGCGGTGAGCTCGCCGCGGGCGCGCTCGGACCACGGCCGCATGCCGAGGCGGTCGAAGACCTCCAGGGCGTCGTTCAGCCGGCCCCGCGCCTCGGCCTTGCGCCGCGCCCGGCGCAGCCACTCGCCGTACAGCAGCGCGGTCCTGGCGTATTCGAGCGCGCGGCCGTCCTGGTCGTGCAGTTCGAGGGCCGCGGTGTAGAACGCCTCGGCCTCGTCGTCGGCGGCGAGCAGGCCGCGGCAGCGCAGGACGAGCGCGTCGGCCCACGGCCGCCGCACCGACCCCGCCCACCGCTCGAAGCGCGCCAGCGGCCCGGCGGCGCGGTCCGGCGCCCCGACCCGTACCGCGGACTCCACCAGGTCGGGGGTGGAACGGGTGGCGCAGATGTGGTGGCGCATCGGCTCGCGGGTCAGGCGCTCGAACCGGGCGAGGGCCGCCTCGGCGCGGCCGAGCCCGAGGTCCAGGAGCCCGAGCGACCAGTGCGCCCACGGCGCGCCGGGGGAGAGGGCCCCGGCGGTGCCGCCCGCCAGCGCTGCCTCGGCGCCGCGCCGGCAGCCCTCCTCGTCCCCCTTGGCCGCGTCGAGGTAGGCGAGGACGCTGCTGAACTGGCTGACCCACTGGTGCTGGCCGGTGTCGCGGGCCAGCCCCAGCGCCTCGGTCGCCGTGGCGAGGGCGTCCAGATGCCGCCCGGTGAACACCTCGCCCTCGGCCATGAAGAACAGCACCGTGGGGAGCCGGCCGGCGCCGCCCCGGGCGCGGTGCCCGGCGGCGAGCGCGGTCGCGAGCTCGTACGCGTCGGCGTCCTGGCCGAGCGCCAGCGCCGCCCCGCACAGGATCATCGACGCCTGGTCGGGGACCCGGCCCCGGCGGCGGATCGCCGCGAGGGTGTCGGACAGCGGCGGCGGCGGTCCGGAACGGTCCCGGTCGAGGTGAACGAGGTAGGGGCCGACCGGTGCGAGCGGATCCGCGTCGTCCAGCGGCAGCGCGGCCAGCCGGCCGAGTGTCGTCGCGAGCTGCCGTTCCCCCAGGTACCAGGAGGTGTGGACGGCCTGGATCAGCAGCATCGCGGCCTGGCCGGGATCGGTGTCGCGCACGAGGTCGGCACCGTCGAGCAGCGATCGGTGGGCGGCGGGGTACGAGCCCTGCCAGAAGTCCGCGAGCGCCCGCACCTGCGCGATCCGCGCGTTCACCGCCGGGCCCTGGTCCGGGTGCCGGGCCGCGCGGTCCCAGCAGGCCCGGGCGCGCTCCAGATCCCCCGCCTCCAGCGCGGCCTCCGCCGCCAGAGCCTCGCGGTGCGCCCTGGCGGCGGGCCCGGCGCTCAGCCGGGCGGCCCGCTCGTACGCCGCCGCGGCCGCCTCGTGCCCGCCGCGCTCGCGGGCGCCGGCGGCGGTGCGCTCCAGCGCGGCGGCGGCCTCCTCGTCGGGCCCGGTGGCGGCGGCCGCCAGGTGCCAGGCCCGGCGGTCGGCATGCTCGGGCGCCCCGAGGGCCCCGGCGAGCGCGCGGTGGACGGCCAGGCGCTGCCCGAGCGGCGCCCGTTGGTGGACGGCGGCGCGCAGCAGCGGATGGCGGAAGCGGATCGTGGTGCCGTCGGCGCCGCCGCGCAGCACCAGGCCGGCCCGTTCGGCGGGCTCCAGGTCGCCGGCGGCCGCGCCCAGCTCGGCGGCGGCGCGCAGGATGACGGAGAGGTCGCCGGTCTCGTCGGCCGCCGCCACCAGCAGCAGCGTCTGGCAGGCCGCCGGCATGCGGCTGACCTGGCCGTGGAACGCCAGCCGCAGGCGGCCGGTGAGGGGGAGCGCCCCCGGCGCGAACGCGCCGCCCTCCTCCGCGGCCAGCGCGACCGGCAGCTCCAGCAGGGCCAGCGGGTTCCCGCGGGCCTCGGCGAGCAGCCGGTAGCGGACGGCGGGCGCGAGCGGGTGCCGGTCGAGCAGGGCCGCGGCGGCCTCCGGGGCCAGCCCGGACAGGAGCAGCTCCGGGAGACCGGGGGCGGGGAAGGACTCCTCACCGTCCCGCGCGGCGAAGAGCATGACCACCCCCTCGGCGCGCAGGCGCCGGGCGGCGAACAGCAGCGCGTCCCGCGACGCCCGGTCGAGCCAGTGCGCGTCGTCGACCAGGCACAGCAGCCCGGCCCCGTCCGCATACTCCGTGAGCAGCGACAGCACCGCCAGCCCCACCAGCATCGGCTCGGAGCCGGCCGCGGGCGCCAGCCCGAACGCGCCCTCCAGGGCCGCGCGCTGCGGGCCGGGCAGCGCGCCGAGGGAGCCCAGCGCCGGGCCCAGCAGCAGCTGCAGTCCCGAGAACGGCAGCTCCGCCTCGTACTCGACGCCCGTGCCGCGGACCAGCCGCATGTCGCCGGCCACCGCGGCGGCACTGTCGAGCAGCGCCGTCTTGCCGATGCCCGGCTCGCCGCGCAGCACCAGCGCCGCGCTCGTCCCCGACCGGGCCCCCGCCAGCAGTTCGGCGACGGCGTCCTCCTCGGCCTTCCTGCCGTACAGCTCCCCCGCACCCATGGCCCCATCCTGGCACCGGCGCGGGCGGCCCCCGCGCGCGCCGGTACGCAGGAACATTCACGGCGCCCGCCGTCGTTGATCCGTTCGGGACGGTGACATCACTCGGGGGAGGTAGCCGGCGGTGACGACGGTGAGCACGGTCAGGAAGCAGACCCGGCAGGCGCCCGGCGCCAGGACGGGCGCGGCGCGGCGGACGCATCCGGTCCGCAAGGAGAGCGCGTACGCCCCCGGCCCGTCGCCCCAGACCCTGGACGAGCTGCGCGCGGCCTACCAGGCGCACCTCGCGCAGCTGGCGCGGGAGCGGGACGAGGCGAGGCGCGAGGCGCGCCGCGCCAAGGCCGAGGCCGCCGTCGCCCGAGCCGACCTGGCCAGCCTGACGGCACGGGTGAACGAACTCCTGTCGGCGGCCGCGGCCCACCTCCCGCCGCAGGCCTGAGCCGCGCCCGCCCCGCGGTCACATCTTCTCGGCGGCGGACTTGATGGCGTCGCGGATCCGGGCGTACGTGCCGCAGCGGCAGATGTTGCGGAGTTCGTCCAGGTCCGCGTCCGTGATGTCGCGGCCTTCGGAGCGGACCCGGCGGACCTTGGCGACGGCGGACATGATCTGGCCGGGCTGGCAGTAGCCGCACTGGGCGACGTCGTACTCCAGCCACGCCTCCTGCATGGGGTGCAGGTCGCGGCCCACGGTGGCGGGGAGGCCCTCGATGGTGACGACCTCGTCGTCCGGGCCGATCCGCGAGACGGGCACCGAGCAGATGTTGACCGCCTTGCCGTTGACGTGGGAGGTGCAGGCCTGGCAGACGCCGATGCCGCAGCCGTACTTGGGGCCGGTGACGCCGAGCAGGTCGCGCAGCACCCAGAGCAGGCGGACGTCGTCCTCGGCCTCCACGGTGATCTGCTTGCCGTTGAGCTTGAACGAGTGGGTCGGCACGTCGGGTCTCCTCAGAAGGCGCGGTCCAGGCCGTCGGTGGGGGACTGCGGGGTGGACGGCTGCAGCGGGAAGGGCTCGAAGCCCAGGGTCGCGTGGTTGATCGGGAAGGTGGTCGGCATCGTTCCGGTGGCGCGGCCGTACGCGCAGGCCACGGCCGCCAGGGACGGGGCCACCGCGAGCTCGCCGGCGCCGCCGGGCTCGTCGCTCGCCGGCGGCATGACGATGACGCGCGTCTCCGGCGGGGTGTTCCACTGCCGCGTGTAGAAGTAGTTGTCCCAGCTGCCTTCGAGCGGGACGCCGTCCTTGATGTGCAGGCTCGCGGTGAGCGCCATCGCGATGCCGTCGTTCAGGCCGCCGATCATCTGCGCCTCCAGGCCGCGCGGGTTGATCGGCAGGCCCGCGTCCACCACGACCAGCGCGCGGGTGACGCGGGGGCCGGTGACGCCGCGTTCGACGCGGCGGTTCACGGTCTCGGGACGGCAGTCGAGCTCGACGAGGACGGCGCACGCGGCCCGGTACTCGGAGGCGACGGCGACGCCCTGGGCGACGCCCGCGGGCAGCCGCCGCCCCCAGCCGCCTTCGAAGGCCGCCTTGTCCAGGACGTCGCGCAGCTTCGCGTGCTTCAGGAACTCGCGGCGGAACCCGACCGGGTCCTTGCCCATCGCGGCGGCGAGCCGGTCCACGACGAGTTCCCGCGCGCAGACCACGTTCGGCGAGTAGACGTTGCGCATGCTGCCGGTCCTGAACTTCATCGGGATCTCGGTCAGCGTCTGCCTGGTCGTCCCGAAGTGGTACGGGGACGACTGGCTCAGCAGGAAGAACGCCTGCGCGACGGTGGGGTTGCCGACGAGCGGCAGCTTGGCCGCGTTCGTGGTGACCATGTCGCCGAACCCGTGGCTGAAGCTGGTCTCGGTGCTGACGTGCCGCTGCTCGTACGCCAGCACGTTCCCGCCCCGGTAGGAGGCGCGGACGCGGGAGACGCACATCGGGTGCGCGCGGCCCTGCCGGACGCTGTCGGTCCGCGACCACGACAGCTTGACGGGCTTGCCCATCCTCCTGGAGATCTCCGCGGCCTCCACGGCGGCGTCGGGGTGCAGCCGCCGCCCGAACGAGCCGCCGCCCTCCACGACGTGCACCTTCACCGCGCCCACCGGCAGCCCCAGCCGCTTGGCGATCTCCGACTGGGCGTCGCCGGGGACCTTCAGGCTGGCCCAGACCTCGGCGCGGCCGGCCCGCACGTCCGCGACCGCCACGTCCGGCTCCAGCGGGGAGTTGCTGGCGAACATGAACGTGAACTCGGCGTCGATCGACTCGCTGAACGGCGGCGGGGCGCTCGGCCGCGGCACCGCCTTCCTCAGCGTCGCCAGCACGGTGCCGTCGGACTCCCCGGCGACCGGCCCGGGACGCCACGTCACGTCCAGGGCCCGCAGGGCGTCGATGCACTGCCCGAACGTCCGGCCGCGCACCGCCACCCCGTGCTTCAGCACCGCGACGTCGGTGATGCCGGGCATGGCCTTCACGGCGGCGGCGTTGCGGACGGCGTCCACCGTGCCGTCGATGGTCGGCGGGCGCCGCACCATCGCCGGCAGGGCGTCCGGGACGTTCAGGTCCATGGCGAACGTCTTGCGTCCCGTCACGGCGGCGAGCGCGTCCACGCGGCCGGCGGGCCTGCCGACGACGGTGAACTCGGACGGGTCCTTCAGCGTCGCCGAGACCTGGGTGGTGCGGGTGACCGCCGCGGCCTTGGCCAGCGACCCGTAGCCGGCCCGCCGGTTGCCGTCCAGCACCTCGCCGTTCCTGGTGGTGAGCTTGGACGGGTTCACGTTCCAGGCGCGCGCGGCGGTCTCGACGAGCCGCCGCCGCGCGATCGCGGCGGCGGTGCGCACGGGCGTGTAGAGGGAGCGGACGGAGGTGGAGCCGCCGGTGAACTGGTTGAACAGCAGTTCGGGCCGGGCGTCGGAGAGGGTGACGGCGACCCTGTCCAGCGGCAGGTCCAGTTCCTCGGCGATCAGCATCGCGACGGTGGTGGTGATGCCCTGCCCCACCTCGGCGCGGGGCACCGCGAACGACGCCGTCCCGTCCTCGTGCACTCGGACGGCGACCAGCCCGGACGTCGGCGCCGACGCGAGCCGCACCAGGTCGCCGACGTCGAAGATCTCCTCCGGCTGGGGCGGGGGCGGGATCTCCGCCGCGGCCGGGTCCCGGGCCCACTGCACGGCCACGGCCAGCGTCGGCGCGGTGACCAGGTAGCCGAGGAAGCGCCTGCGCCGCAGGCCCCCGTCCGGTTCGTCCGGTGAACGGTCGTCGTGCTCCATGGCGGTCCTCCTGGCGGTCCCGCGGTGTGGCGGGGATGGATCGCAGACCCGTGAGCTGGGTACCTGGACACTTACTGGAGGGCAGCATGGCATACCGCGCCGGGCCCGCGCAGCACTATTGGCATGTTGCCAATAGGAGGCTACAGTCCCACTCATGCGCACCGCCGTCACCAGCGCCGGCCCGCCGTTGGCGCGCTCCACCGGCCGGGGCGGCCGATGAGCGCCTGGCACGGCCACGGCCTCGCCTTCGCGGCCAGCGGGCTCTACTTCCTGGGTTTCGCGTTCTTCAAGTCCGCCGCCGCCGCGATGGAGCGGCTGGACGGCACGCACCCCCTCCATCTGGCCCGGAGCGTCCTGGCCAGCGGCCGATGGTGGAGCGGTGTGGCGTTCATGGCCGCCGGCGTGGCCTGCCATCTCGCCGCCCTGTCGCGTACCGGGCCCGAGACGATGACCCCGGCGCTGCTGGCGGGACTGGCCGTCCTGCTGGCCGTGGCGCGGGGCGTGTTCCGGGAGCGGGTGACCGGGCTGGAGTGGCTGGCGTTCGCGCTGCTCCTCGCCTCCGGCGTGTGCTTCGCCCAGGCGACGCGCTCCACCTGGGAACCGCCGCCGCCCGCCGTGCTGCCGGCCATCGCCGCCGCGTCGTTCGTGCTGCCGGTCGGCCTGTTCGCGCTCGGCGACCGGCGGCCCGCCGGGGCGCACGCCCGGCGCCTCAGCGGCATCGCCTACGGCATCTGCGCGGGCGTCCTCATCGGCTCGGGGGAGCTGGCCCTGACGCTGTCGGTGCGCCACGGGCTCGACTGGACGCTCCTGACCTCGACCGCCTACCCCTACCTCTTCGCCGCCGCCGTGGGCGTCGGGGTCGTCCAGCTGCAGATCGCCTTGCAGCGGTGCCGGATGGTGGTGCTGCTCTTCATCGCGACCATCGTCGCCAAGATCTACGTCCTGCTGGCCGGCACGTCGCCGGGCGACCCCTCCTCCTGGACGTCCGGAGCCCACCTGCTCGCCGGGACGGCGCTGCTGGTCGCGGCGTTCGCGCTCGTACCGCGCTTCGAGCGCGTACCGCCGCGGCCGGTCAGCCGCGCCGCACGAGCGCGCGCAGGCTGATCGCCACGCCGGCCGCGCACCAGGCGAGCAGCACGGCCAGGTCGCGCACGCCGGCGCCGTACAGGTCGGAGGCCAGCCCGGCCCGCAGCAGGTCCGCCCCGGGCCGCACGGGCAGGAAGTCGTGCAGCGCGCGGAACCAGTCCGGCAGCCGGGCCGCCGGGAACGTGACCGGCGAGAAGAGCAGGACGAAGAACACCAGCACCTGGCTGACCAGCTGCGCCAGCATGGGCTTGAGCAGCACGGCGACCGCGTACCCGACGGCCGTGGCGGTGACCGCGACGAGCAGCGCGGCGCACACCAGCAGTGGCCAGTCGAACGACAGCCTCAGGTCGAAGCGCAGCCATCCCACCAGTACGGCGACTCCCACCGACGGCACGCAGAGCGCGACCCACACCGTCAGGTCGGCGAGGAAGAGCAGCGGCCGCGCCACCGGCAGCGCGCGCATGTAGGTGAAGGTGCCGTCGAGCCGCGCCCGCGCCACGCCCTGCGGAACGATGGCCAGGCCGATGGTCAGCAGCAGCACGGTCGGCGCGCCCGTCGCGAGGAACGTGGCCGTCGGGGCGTCGATGCCGGGGATGAGCAGGCCGAAGCCGATGACGATGCCGGCCGCGAGCAGCGCCTGCACCACCACGATGAGCGGCAGCAGGCCGCCGATCTGCGCGAGCTGCCACGAGAGCAGCGTGCGGTAGGCCGCCCACGGGCCGAGGCGCGCGGGGGCCGGGGCCGGCGGCGCGGGCAGGGGGCGTGCGGTGAGCTCAGGCATCGCCGGCCACCGCCGCGAGCTCGGTACCGGTCCCGGCGCCGGCGGCGGCGGTCGCGGCGAGGTAGGCGTCCTCAAGGGTGGCCGGGGCGAGCGCGTACCCGTCGAGCCCGCCCTGGTCCCGCTGGTACGCCGCCCAGGCGACCGCGGCCGCCGCGGCGTCGGGCGGGATGGTCAGCAGGACGCGCCGGCCGGACCGGACGCGCCGCCGCACCGGGACGGGCAGCGGCGTCCCCGGCACCGGCCCGCCGGCCGCCGCGGGGCCCGGATCGGACGGGTCCGGGCCGTCCGGCACGAGGTGCAGCTCCAGGCGCAGCCCGTCGTCGCCGCGCAGCTCCGCGGGCGTCCCGGCGGCGACCACGCGGCCGGCGTCGAGCACCACGAGCTCGTCGACCACCCGTTCCGCCTCCACCACGTTGTGGGTCACCAGCAGGACGCCGGAGCCCTGGTCGGCGACCCGCCGTACCGTGGCCCACAGCGCACGGCGGCGCACGGCGTCGACGTCGTTGGTCGGCTCGTCGAGGATCACCAGCGGGGCGCCGCCGGCGACGGCCATCGCGAAGCCGGCGAGCCGCCGCACCCCTCCGGACAGGCCGCGCCCCTCGGGCAGCGCGCGCCGGTCCGCCCACGCCTCGATGCCGAGCTCGGCCACCAGCCGCCGGGCCGCCGCGCCCGCCTGCCGGGCGTCCAGGCCGCGCAGGCGGGCGGCCACCTTGATGGCCGCCGCCAGGGTGAGGCCGTCGATCGGCACGTGGGCCTGCGGCTGCAGCGCCACCATGCGGCGGGCCGCGGCCGGCCGCGCCACCGCGTCGACGCCGGCCACGGTGATGCGCCCGGCGTCGGGGCGCAGCAGGCCGACCACCTGCGAGACGAGCGTGGTCTTGCCCGCGCCGTTGTGGCCCAGCAGGCCGACCACCTCACCGGCCCGTACGCGCAGCGACACCCGGTCGTTCGCGACGACCGTGCCGAACCGGCGCGTGAGCCCGCTGATCTCCAGTACCGGAGTCATGCAACCTCCTCAGATACAACCTGTATCTGAATACTAGCCGTATTCGGATACAGGTTGTATCCCAATGCCATGTGTACCCGGCATCTACAATCGGGGCGTGGACGAACACCCGGCCGAGCTGCCCTCACGCGGCGAACGGCAGCAGCAGACCCGCGCCGCCCTCGTCGACGCCGCCCGCGAGGTGTTCGCCCGCGATGGCTACCACGGGGCCGGCCTCGGCGAGATCGCGCGCATCGCCGGGTACACCCGGGGCGCCGTCTACTCCAACTTCGAGAGCAAGGCCGATCTCTTCCTCGCGGTGATGGACGCCAACCTCCGCGACATCGGCCGGCAGGCCTGGGACCCCTTCGACCCGGCCACCGGCGGGACCGACACCGAGGTCGCCGCGGTGATCCGCGGCATCGCGCTCGCGACCCTCGAGTTCATCGCGGTGGCCGCCCGCGACGACCGGCTCAGCGCGGCGCTGGCCGGCCGCGTCCAGGTGCTCCTGGACCTCTACGCGGGCATCGCCGCCGAGGCGCGCGCGGACGGCGAGCCGCTCGCCGCCGCCGAGGTGGGCGCCCTGCTCGCG
This sequence comes from Spirillospora sp. NPDC029432, assembly GCF_040703975.1. Classification (NCBI taxonomy): domain Bacteria; kingdom Bacillati; phylum Actinomycetota; class Actinomycetes; order Streptosporangiales; family Thermomonosporaceae; genus Spirillospora; species Spirillospora sp. NPDC029432. Next base: position 5,632 of record NZ_JBEZWH010000076.1, on the reverse strand, counting down.
GCCCTCGACCAGGGCGTGACGCTGCTGGCGCTGTCCGGGCTCGCGACCATCGACCAGCGGATGATGCGGATCGGGCTGCGCCGCCTCGTCGACCCCGCGCGGGCCGCGGCCCAGGACTCGCGGGACTCCGGGGACGCGCAGGGCGGCCCCGCCGCCCTGCACGACCAGGTCATCCAGCAGCGGATCGCCGCCGCCCTCCAGGACCCGGCGGGCGGCGGGGCGTGAGGCGCGCGGACGATGCCGCCGGAACGGTGCGGTCGGGGCGGCGGCCGGCCGCACCGTTCCGGCGGGCCGTCAGAACTGGTCGTCGTCGACGTCGTAGCGGCGTGCGGCCTTCGCCAGAGTGCGCGCCTCAGGCTGCCGGTCGACCACGCCGATCCCGGGCCGTCCCGCCTCGACCTGGAACCGGGCGGCCGTCGCGACCGTGGTCCCGCTCGGCGTCCAGACCGAGCTGACGACCCGCAGCGAGGCCAGCAGCCGGGCCGGGGTCACGTCGCAGACGACGTATCCCCGCCGGTTGCCGATGTACTTCCAGTGCGGGCTCTCCGCCATGATCGGGTCGTACGTGCGGTGGAACGGGACCGGGTCGGAGTCGCCGCCCGAGCTGATCGACGTACCGGTGATCTCCGCGCCCACCACCGGGGACGCCGGGTCGTCGAAGTCCGGCTTCAGATCGCACACCCAGGTGGCGTGCCGGTCGCCGGTCAGCACGACCGGGTTGGCCGCGCGGCCGGAGCCGAAGAACTCCAGCATGCGGCGGCGCTGCGCGCGGTAGCCGTCCCAGTTGTCGAAGTCGTAGACCTTCTCGGGGCCCGCCTTGCGGTCGTTGGACGCCCACATCACCTGGTTGGCCAGCAGGTTCCAGCGGGTGCCCGAGCGGGACATCCCGCCGACCAGCCACTTCTCCTGCTCCTTTCCGGTGAGGGTGCGGGCCGGGTCCTCGGCCTCGGCGAGGGTGGCGGGCTGGTCGCTCCGGTACTGCCGGGTGTCGAGCACGTGCACGGTGGCCAGCCGCCCGAAGCCCAGCCGGCGGTGCAGCCGCAGGTCGAGGCCGTGCGGGCGGGCGGAGCGGCGCAGCGGCATGTGCTCGTAGTACGCCTGGAACGCGGCGGCGCGGCGGGCCAGGAACGCCTCGCGCGGCTGCTGGGCGGGGTCCTGCGGGATCTCGTCGGCCCAGTTGTTGTCGACCTCGTGGTCGTCCCAGGTCGTGATCCACGGGAACGCGGCGTGCGCGGCCTGCAGATCGGCGTCGGTCTTGTACTGCGCGTGCCGGTTGCGGTACTCGGCCAGCGAGTACGGTTCGCCGGTGCCCTCGTGGGTGCGGATCGTCGTGGTGCGCGGGACGGACTCGTAGATGTAGTCGCCGAGGAACGCGACGAACGCCAGGTCCTCCTCCGCGAGGTGCCGGTACGCGGTGAAGTGCCCGTCCTGCCAGTTCTGGCAGGACGCGAAGGCGAACCGCAGCCGCCGGTTGACCGCTCCGTTCCGCGGCGCCGTACGGCTCCGGCCGGCGGGCGAGAGCTCGCCGCCGGCCCGGAACCGGTAGAAGTACTCGCGGTCGGGCCGCAGCCCGCCGACCTCGACGTGCACGGCGTGCCCGCTCTCGGGCCGCGCGACCGCGACGCCCTTCGCGCGGACGTCGCGGAACCGCTCGTCCTCGGCGACCTGCCACGCCACCGGCACCGCGCGGTCCGGCATGCCGCCGCCGTCGAGCGGCCGGGGCGCCAGCCGGGTCCACAGGACGAACCCGTCCGGCAGCGGGTCCCCGGAGGCCACCCCGAGGGTGAACAGGCCGCGCGGCAGGGGCGCGCCGCCGTACGAGCGGACCGCGGCGGCCGCGCCGTCCTGGCCGACCACGGCCGGGCCGAGCAGGATGTGGCCGGCGGTGAGAGCCCCGGCGGCGCCGCCGGTGGCGAGGAACCTGCGGCGTGGGAACGTTTCGGACATGCACCCTCCCTAAGGCGTCACCGGAGGATGTCCGCGCACCGGTGAACGCGGGCAGGCGCCAGAGCCGAAGCCGAGACGACGAGGGCGCGAACAACGGTCGCCCGCGTGGCGGGCGGGGCCCGCGTCAGCGCGCGCCGGCGGCCGGGCGGGGCAGGTAGCGGCCGGCGAGCATCGCGGCGGCGATCGCGCCCGCGGCGGTGGCCCAGCCGAGCGGGTCGAGCGGGACGCAGCCGAAGAACGCCCCCACGCCCGGCGTCTGGACGATCGCGGCCAGCAGGACGGCCGAGCCGAGCGCGGTGACCGCGACGGCGCGGTCCCGGCGGCCCGTCAGCAGCGTCTGCGCCAGCTGCGTGCCGATCAGCGCGACCAGGCCGATGGTGCGGGCGCGGACGGCCGGGCCGGTGAGCCGCCCGGCCGTCCAGCCGGCGGTCGCGCCGAGCGTGGTGACGACCGCGCGCTGGGCGATGTCGCGGGTGAGCGCGGAGCCGAGGGACGACTCCGGGCCCTCGGCCAGCAGCGCCGAGGTGACCTCGCGCGACGGGGCGCGGACCGCGATGGCCAGCGCGGGCGCGAGATCGGTGAGCATGTTCATCAGCAGCATCTGGCGGGCCGACAGCGGCGAGCGTCCCGACACCAGCGAGCCGAGCAGGGTGAAGCCGATCTCGCCGAGGTTGCCGCCCACCAGGATGGCCAGCGCCTCGCGCACCGACCCCCACATCGCGCGGCCCTCGACCAGCGCGGACACGATCGTCTCCAGCCGGTCGTCGGCGACGACCAGCCCGGCGGCGTCCCGCGCGGCGGCGGTGCCGCGCCCGCCGAGCGCGATCCCGACGTCCGCGAGCCGGATGCCGGCCGCGTCGTTGGCGCCGTCCCCGGTCATCGCCACGGTACGGCCCTGCGCCTGGTACGCCCGCACGATCCGGACCTTGTGCGCGGGGGTGCAGCGGGCCACCGCGTCGACCCCCTCCAGCGCCGCGCCCAGCGCGCCGTCGTCGAGGTGGTCGATCTCATCGGCGACGATCACCCGGGCGGCGCCGCCGGAACCCGTGAGGTCGCCGGCGATCGCGGCCGCGGTGGCCGGATGGTCGCCGGTGAGCATGACGATGTGGACGCCGGCGTCGCGGAGCGCGGCGACGGCGGGCGCGGCGGTCGCCCGGACGGTGTCCGCGAGCCCGAGCAGGCCGAGGAACGTCAGCCCGGCGACGTCCTCGTCGTCCAGCCGCTCGCGGGCGGGGCCGCCGCGCCGCTCGGCGACCGCCAGCACCCGGTGCCCGGCCTGCGCCAGCTCCTCCACCCGCCGCTCGACGTCCCGGCGGCCCGCGTCGTCCAGCGGGCCCTCCGACGTCGCCGTGCAGCGCGGCAGCACCGTCTCGGGCGCGCCCTTGACGCACAGCACGGTCCGCCCCCTGCTGCGCCCCAGCGAGGCGTGGTACGAGCGGGACGGCTCGAACGGCAGGCTCGTGACGTGGTGCCACGTCCCGCCGGTACCGCGGCCGACCCCGGCCGCGGCGGCCCCGGCGTCCACCGCGGCGTCGGTGAGGTGGCTGTGCCCGCCGTTCCCGGCGGGCGGCGTGGCGCGCAGCGCGGCGGCCAGCACCGGGCGCGTCGAACGGTCCAGCGCGTCCAGCCGGACGTCGCGGCGCCGGTCCCCGACCCGGGCCAGCCTGATCTCGCCCTCGGTGAGGGTGCCGGTCTTGTCGAAGCACAGCACGTCCACCCGGCCCAGCGCCTCGATGGTCTTCGGGTCGCGGACGTACACGCCGCGCCCCGCGAGCCGCCGCGTGGCGGCCAACTCCGCGGCGCTGACCAGCAGCGGCAGCCCTTCCGGAACCGACGCCACGGCCAGGTTGACGCCCTCGGACAGCGCCCGCCGCAGGGCACCGCCGCGGATCAGCCCCGAGGCGGTCACCGCGACGGCGGCGCCGACCGCGATCGGCGTGGTCGCGCTGGTGATCGACTTGAGCCGGGCGTCGACGCCGCCGGATCGGCCCGGCCCGCCGGGCTCCGCCATCGCGCGGCCGCTCTCGGTGCCGGTGCCCACCGCCACGACGACGGCGGTCGCCTCCCCGGCCGCGATCGTGGTGCCCTCGTACAGCATGCACGTGCGTTCCGCGACGTGCCGGGCGAGCGTGGGCGCGGCGTCCTTGGCGACCGGCAGGGACTCGCCGGTCAGCGCCGACTCGTCGGCCTCCAGCCCGCGGGCGGTCAGGATCCGGCAGTCGGCGGGGACGGCCGAGCCCGCCTCCAGCAGCAGGACGTCCCCCCGCACCAGCCGGTCGGAGTCCAGCCCGCGCTCCGTCCCGCCGCGCAGGACCCGGACGGGGTCGGCGGAGCGGGTCGAGATGCCCGCCAGCGTCCGCTCGGTCGCGCGGCGCTGCACGCCGCCGACCAGGCCCGACAGGCCCATCACCGCCGACACCAGGAGCGCGTCGGCCGGCGAGCCGACCGCCGCCGCGCCCGCCGCCCCCGCGGCGAGCACCGGGGTCAGCGGGTTGGCCAGCTCCCGGCCGACCGCGCGCGGCAGCGTCAGGTGAGGCGGCCGGCTCCCCGCGGCCGCCGCCGTCCGGCGGACTCCCGCCTCCTCGTCGGTGAGCCCCTCGGCGCGGCTCCCCAGCCTCTCCAGGACGATCTCCGCGGGCAGCGCGTGCCACGGCGTGGCGGGCGGCGCGGGCGCGGGCTCGCGCCGCATCACCTCGCGGGCCCGCCAGGCCCCCTGCACCATGGCGACGCCCGCCGCGCCGTGCACGGCCGACATCGCCCGGCCCGCGGCCCTGCCCGGCGGGCCGGTGAGCGCCAGCAGCGCGCCGACCCCGGCACCGGACCGGCACAGCGTCACGCCCAGCTCGCTCACTCCGCGGGCCGTGCCCGCCGCCTCGATCACCGCGGCCGCCGCCGCCCGCTCGCCGTGCACCAGCAGGTCGGCGCCCCAGGACGGCAGGCCGCCCGGACCGGGCAGGCCCACGCCCACATCGGCCGCGGCCAGCGCTTCCCGGTCGGCCGACACCAGGAGCACCCCGGCCCCCTCCGACTGCAACCGGCGTACCGAGGACGCCAGCTCCGCCCCGCCCCGGACGCGGGCGTCGGGACGTCCCGGAAGCTCGGCCTCGCCGCCCGCCGTCACCAGCCGGAGCCCGGCCCGGCGCACGGCCGTGACCAGCGCGTTCACCTCGTCCGCCGCCGTACGCGCCGTGCTCACGAACGCCTGCGGCTCGTCCCCGCGGACCAGTGCGAGCGCCCGCTCGTCAGGCGGCTCCCCGTCCGCTCCCCGGGGCAGGACGCGGCCGGGCGGCCCGAGCCGCCACTCGCCGTCCTCCCGGACCTGGCCGGGCGCGGCCGGATCGAACAGCGCGTACACCCGCCCGGCGACCTCCGCCTCGCCCGCGTCCCCGACGACCGTCACCTCGCCGACCGCCGGCTCGTCCGACAGCAGGACCCCGGCGTCGAGCACCACGGTGTCGATCCGGTCCAGCCTGCGCAGCGCGCCGGGCACGACCGGCAGGACGCCCCGGTCCGCGAGCCGCGCGCCCAGCTCCGCGGCGAACAGCTCGCGGCCCGCGCCCGCCGCCTTCGGGAGCGCCGCCAGCCCCACGCCCAGCGAGCGGCGGGCGCTCCGGGCGAGCAGCGCGCCCGCGGCCGTGCCGCCCAGCGCCAGCGGGAGGGCGTGGTCGGCGTGCCGTTCCACCGG
>NZ_JBEZWH010000075.1:0-37523 GCF_040703975.1 Spirillospora sp. NPDC029432 | reverse complement strand
GTACCTGATCACCGGCGGGCTCGGCGGCCTGGGCGCGCAGGGCGTGTGGACGGGTTCGATCTGGCTGACGTGCCGCGAGGCGCCGGCCGAGTGAGCCCGCGGCGGCGTCCGTACCGGACCCGGGCCCCCCGCCGCCGGACGAGCCGCCACCGCCGCCGGAGCCCGTCCCGATGGACGAGAGCGACGAGGTGGACCCCGAGGGGGACGCGGACGCGGACGGCTCCGAGGCCGAGTCCAGCGGGATGGCGCTCATCCAGCGCGAGCTGGGCGGACAGATCATCCGAGAGATCGACAACACCTGAGCGGGACCCGCGCGCCGGTGCCCGTACGTATCGGATCGCGGGCGAAAGCCGTAGTCTCGGGAAGACAGGTCGCCGAGCAGCGCCCGTCAGGGGCTGAAAGGAAACGGAGCAAGCCGTGGAACCCGGTGGTTTGAACATCCAGGAGCTCCTGCAGCAGGCGCAGCAGCTCATGGCCGCGCAGCAGGAGCTGGCGGAGGCCGAGGTGACCGGCACCGCGGGCGGCGGCCTGGTCACCGCGACCGTGAACGGTCAGGGCGAGGTGACCGGCCTGTCCATCGACCCGAAGGCGATCGACGCCGACGATCCGGCCGACACCGCCGAGACGATCGCGGACCTCGTGCTCGCCGCGATCCGGGACGCCGGGCGCGCCGTGGCCGACCTGCAGCAGACGACGATGGGACCGCTCGCCGCCGGCATCGGCGGCGGGATCCCCGGGCTGGGCGGTCCGGGCGCCGAGGGCATGCCCGGGTTCCCCGGCATGCCGGCGATGCCCGACCTGCCGGGCTTCCCGGGGTTCCCCGGCGGCACCGGCCCGGCGCCGGAGATCTCCGGCCCGGAGCGGGACGACGACGAGGACGAGCCGGGGCAGGACGAGCCGGGCCGGGACAAGCCGCAGGCCCCCGGGGCCTGACGCCGGCCGGCCGGCAGAACGCGAGAGGAAGGTAGTCCGTTGTACGAAGGGGTCGTCCAGAACCTCATCGACGAGCTGGGCAGGCTGCCCGGCGTCGGCCCCAAGAGCGCGCAGCGGATCGCCTTCCACCTCCTCGCCGCCGATCCCGCCGACGTCGAGCGCCTGGGGAAGGCGCTCAAGGAGGTCAAGGACAAGGTCCGCTTCTGCAGGACGTGCGGGAACGTGGCCGAGGAGGAGGAGTGCCGGATCTGCCGGGACGTGCGCCGTGACCGCGCGGTCATCTGCGTGGTCGAGGAGTCCAAGGACGTCGTCGCGATCGAGAAGACCCGCGAGTTCCGCGGCACGTACCACGTGCTCGGCGGCGCGATCAGCCCGATCGAGGGCGTGGGCCCGGACGACCTGCGGATCCGCGAGCTGATGCAGCGCCTCGCCGACGGCACCGTGACCGAGCTGATCCTCGCCACCGACCCCAACCTGGAGGGCGAGGCGACCGCGACGTACCTCGCCCGCCTCGTGAAGCCCATGGGGCTGAAGGTCACCCGACTGGCCAGCGGCCTGCCGGTGGGCGGTGATCTGGAGTACGCCGACGAGGTGACCCTGGGCCGCGCATTCGAAGGACGGAGGCTGCTCGATGTCTGACGCCAACAGCCCACAGGACTGGAACGCGCTCGCCGAGCGGGTCGCGTGCCATGTGGAGAACTATCTCGGCGGCCTGGAGGCGGTGGCCCGGGGCGACGGCGGCCCGCGGACGGTGCCGCTGCTGCTCCTGGAGGTCTCCCAGGTCATCCTGGCCGGAGCGCAGCTGGGCGCCACCGCCGACGTGATCCTGCCCGACAACTGGGAGCCGGAGGTCGGCGAGGACCCCGATCTGGACCACCTGCGCGTCGGCCTGTCCGAGCGGCTGGTGGCGGTGGACGAGTACACCGAGGTCTTCGACCCGTACAAGGACGGCGAGCCGACCGCGTACCGGCTGTCGGACGACCTGGTCGACGTGGCCAGCGATCTCGTCCACGGCCTGCGCCACTACCAGCAGGAACGCCCGCTGGAGGCGCTGTGGTGGTGGCAGTACTCCTACTTCAACCACTGGGGCAACCATGCCGGCGCGGCCCTGCGGGCACTGCACGCGGTGATCGCCGGGGCGCGGCTGGACGTGGCCGAGGAGGCGCCGGACGTTCCGGAGCAGGCCGCCGCGGTCACCTGACGGTACGGGCGGAAGGCCCGATTCGAGGCCGGTTCGGGGTGGCGTTCCGGTCCTGCGCAGTTACCTGGTCGTAACCCACGGGATCGACCTCGGTAGACTCGTGTGCCTGGAACGCCTGACCCCTATCCGAGGAGCGCCCACTCGTGGCTCTTGTCGTGCAGAAGTACGGTGGCTCCTCCGTCGCCGATGCCGAGCGCATCAAGGCTGTCGCCCAGCGCATCGTCGCTAACAAGAAGGCGGGGCACGACGTGGTCGTCGTGGTCTCCGCCATGGGTGACACGACGGACGACCTGATCGATAAGGCTGAGCAGGTCAGCCCCCTGCCCCCCGCCCGCGAACTGGACATGCTGCTCACCGCCGGTGAGCGGATCTCGATGGCCCTGCTCGCCATGGCCATCGCCAACCTCGGTCACGAGGCCCGCTCGTTCACCGGGTCCCAGGCCGGGGTGATCACCGACGGCTCGCACGGCAAAGCCAAGATCATCGACGTGACGCCGGGCCGGATCCGGACCGCCCTGGACGAGGGCTCGATCTGCATCGTGGCCGGGTTCCAGGGTGTCTCGCAGGGCACCAAGGACATCACCACGCTGGGCCGCGGCGGCTCCGACACCACCGCGGTCGCGCTGGCCGCGGCGCTGGACGCCGACGTCTGCGAGATCTACACCGACGTCGACGGCGTGTTCACCGCCGACCCGCGGATCGTGCCGACCGCCCGCCGCATCCCCCGCATCTCGTACGAGGAGATGCTGGAGATGGCGGCCAGCGGCGCCAAGATCCTGCACCTGCGCTGCGTGGAGTACGCGCGCCGCTACAACATCCCGATCCACGTGCGGTCCTCGTACAGCCAGAAGGAAGGCACGTGGGTCGTCGACAGCAGCGACATCGAGGGCCGGAAGGAAGACGGGGACATGGAACAGGCGATCATCTCCGGGGTCGCGCACGACCGCAGCGAAGCCAAGATCACCGTGGTCGGCGTGCCGGACAAGGTCGGTGAGGCCGCCTCGATCTTCACGGTGCTGGCCGACGCCGAGATCAACATCGACATGATCGTGCAGAACGTGTCGGCGGCCTCCACCGGCCGCACCGACATCTCGTTCACGCTGCCGGCCACCGACGGCCAGACCGCGCTCGCCACGCTCAACAAGGTCAAGGACAAGGTCGGCTTCGAGTCGCTGCGCTACGACGACCGGATCGGCAAGGTGTCCCTGATCGGCGCCGGGATGCGCTCGCACCCGGGCGTCACCGCCTCGCTGTTCTCCGCGATCGCCGACGCCGGCGTCAACATCGAGATGATCTCCACCTCGGAGATCCGCATCTCGGTGGTGGTCTCCCAGGACGACCTCGACACCGCCGTCGGCGCCGCCCACCACGCCTTCGAACTCGACTCCGAGCAGGTCGAGGCCGTCGTCTACGGCGGCACCGGAAGGTAGCGGGTCCACGCGGGAGGGCGCGCCGGCCGGCGCGCCCTCCCGGCGGTCCGGCGGTCACGCGTTGTCGCCGGACATGAGCGAGCCGCGCTTCCGGGCTTTAGGGTGGCAACGTGACCGAGACCAGGCCGGTGAAGTCGGAGCAGACCCGTGCGCTGATCGTCGAGACGGCGCTGCGGCTGTTCCGCGAGCGCGGGTACGAGGCGACCACGATGCGGGGCATCGCCAAGGAGGCCGGGGTCTCGGTCGGCAACGCCTACTACTACTTCGGCTCCAAGGAGGAGCTGATCCAGGCGTACTACGACGAGCTCCAGGAGGAGCACGTCAAGGCGTGCCGGGCGGTGCTCGACGCCGAACGCGACTTCGCGCCGCGGCTGCTCGGGGTGCTGAAGGCGCGGGTCGACACGATGGTGCCGTACCACGCGTTCGCCGGGAAGTTCTTCAAGTTCGCGGCCGAGCCGACGAGCCCGCTCAACCCGTTCAGCTCCGAGTCGGGGCCGTCCCGGTCGGCGGCGGTCGGCATCTACCGCGAGGTCGTGGACGGCTCCACGCTGAAGATCGACAAGGAGTTCCGGGAGGAGCTGCCCGAGCTGCTGTGGCTCTACTCGATGGGCATCGTCCTGTACTGGGTGCACGACAGCTCGCCGGGCTGCCGGAAGACGTACCTGCTTGTCGAGCGGACCGTCCCGCTCGTCAACCGGATGGTGTCGATGTCCCGGCTCCCGGGCTTCAAATCCGTCACCCGGGAGCTGGTCGACATCATCCGCGACGTGCGCGCCTAGCCCCGCACGCCGCTCACGCCAGGCCGAGATGGCGGCGGGCGAACGAGATCTCCGCCTCCATCTGCTTGATCCGCTCCTCGACGACCAGCGAGCCGTGGCCCGCGTCGTACCGGTACACCTCGTGCTCGCGGCCCAGCTCGGTGAGCCTGGCCAGGTAGTTGTCGATCTGCCGGATGGGGCAGCGCGGATCGTTCTCCCCGGCGAGGATCAGCACCGGCGCCTTGACCTGCTCGGCGTACGTGAGCGGCGACGACTCGCGGTAGCGCTCGGGTACCTCCGCGGGCGAGCCGCCGAACAGCGACCGGTCGAACGCCTGGAGGCCCTCCATCTCGTCCTCGTACGCGGCGAAGTAGTCCGCGACCGGCACCGCCGCGACCGCGACCGTCCAGTCGTCCGGCTGTGTGCCGATGCCCAGCAGCGTGAGGAAGCCGCCCCACGAGCCGCCCGTGAGCACCAGCTTGCCGGGGTCGGCGAGGCCCGAGGAGACCGCCCAGTCGCGGACCGCCTTGATGTCCTCCAGCTCGGTCAGCCCGACCCGGCCCTCGATCGCGTCCCGCCACTGCGAGCCGTACCCGGTCGAACCCCGGTAGTTCACCCGCACGACCGCGAAGCCGTGGTCGATCCAGGCCGCCGCCGACGGGACGAACGAGTCCTCGTCCTGCGCGGTCGGCCCGCCGTGGACGTCGAACACGGTCGGGAACGGGCCCGTCCCCTCGGCGGGCCTGCTGACCAGCGCGTGCACGCGGCCGCCCGGGCCGTCCACCCACGCGTCCTCCACCGGTACGGACGGCGGCGCCGGCGGGCCGGGCGGCGTCAGCACCACCGCGCCGGACGTGGACCGGACGACCGGCGGCTCGGCGGCCGACGACCAGGAGAACTCGACCGTCCCGTCCGGCCGGGGAGTGGCCCCGCCGATCACGCCGCGCGGGGTGTCGATCCTGGTCAGCGAGCCGTCGCCGAGGTCGTACCGGTACAGCTCGTCGCGCGCCTCGTGCGAGTGCGAGATCAGCAGCGCGGAGCCGTCCGCGTACCAGTCGGCGCCGATCTCCCCCGGCAGGTCCAGGACGATCTCCTGCTCGGTGCCCGCCACCGGGTCCCAGATCAGCAGCTCGTCGCGGCCCCGCCGCTCATGGTTGACCAGCAGCCGGGTGTCGCCCGCGACCGGCGCGAAGCCGGAGCCGTACACGCCCTTGCCCGGCCCGTCCCACAGGTCGGCGATCCCCATCCCGTCCGGCCGCAGCACGCGCAGCGCCATGTGCCGGCTGTCGCCGTGCTCGCTGTGCCCGATCGCGATCAGGCCCTCGTCCCGCGACAGCGCCGCGACGTGCGCGTCCTCGGCGTGCTCGTACAGGACCTCGGGCTCGGCGCCGGGATGGCACAGGTGCACGGTGTTGCCGTGCTCGGTCGTACGGCCGACGACCGCGAGCCCGCTGGACCCCACGGCCAGCCCGGACGGGTACGCCGGCTCCAGCCCCGGAACGGCCGGCGCGTCGTCGCCGGGCCCGCCGCCGAACGGCGTGCGCCGCCACACGCCGAACTCGTCGCCGTCGGTGTCGGCGAACCACCAGACCCACGCGCCGGTCGGGTCGACGCCGCCCATCCACGTGCCGTTCGGCCGGTCGGTCACCTGCCGGCGCTCGCCGGTCGTCCGGTCCCAGGAGTAGATCTCCCAGGTGCCGGTCACGTTCGACCGGTAGGTGCTGCGGTGCGGGGCCTCCCGGGCCCAGCCGGGCAGGCTCACCCGGGCGGCCCGGAAGCGGGCCTTCCAGCGCTCTTCGTCGACCATGGTGACCAGTATGCCGCCGTGATCGCGCGGGCCGTGCCGCGGCGCTACGCGGAGGGTTCGGCCAGCCGGCCGAGGACGCGGTCGACCTCCGCGCGCACCTGCCGGTCCATCGCCCGCGCGAACGCCGCCTCCACCGACAGCTGCGCGCCCGGCCGCAGCCGCCCGAGGACCTCGGTGAGCCGGTCCAGGTCCTCGTCTGCGAGCCGGGCCACCACATGCCGGGTGATCAGCCGGATGAACACCCGGGCCAGATCGTCCATGCTGCGCTGCAGCTCCTGGCTCACCGAGAGCACCTCGGCCAGCGGCACGCCCGCGCGCACCAGCGTCACGGTCGCGTCCAGCTGGCGGCGGCTCCAGTGCGTGACGCGGTCGCCGTCGACCCGGATGTGGCCCAGCCGTACGGCCCGCTCGACCACGTCGTCGTCGATCTCGTCCGGGAACAGCGCGGTCATCTCGTCCACCGACATCGTCACCGGCGTCTCGGTCGACCACGGCGTGGTCACCGCCTTCTCCACGCCGAGCACGGCCTCGATGTCGTGCCCCTGCTCCCACGCCGACAGCAGCTCGCGGATGCCCTCCAGCGTGTGGCCGCGCTCCAGCAGGTTGCCGATCATGCGGAGCCGGGCCAGGTGGTCCTCGGAGAACAGGCCGATGCGGCCCGCGCGGCGCGGCGGAGGCAGCAGCTTGCGCTCCTGGTAGTAGCGCAGCGTGCGGACCGGGATCCCGGCGGCCCGCGCCAGCTCGCCGATGCGGTACTCCCGTACGGAGGGCCCGTCACGCGAGACGTCGTCGCCGGCTGGGGAATCCTCCGCAGGGTTGTCGTTCACGGCCGCCAGCATAGTTCGCGGCGACCGTCCGGAAGGGGCGATCCCCTGCCGGTCCTCTTGCGTTCAGGCGCCGTCCGGCTACCGTACGGCGGGGGTGGGGAAGGCGCCCGGAGGGCGATGGGCTAGCCTCACCCGGTCTCATCGAGCGCGAAAGGTCCACCGTCCATGGCCAAGATCCCCGCCGCCTTCTTCGCCGCCACCGTGCTGGTCGCGGGGCTGGGCATGACCGCCTGCGGCGAGAGCCGCCACTGCGAGCACGACGCCACGGACCGCGTGGTCGCCGACAGCTACTGCGAGAAGAACACTCCCGGGTACGAGTGGGAGTCCGACAGCGGCAAGTCCAAGAAGCGCAAGAAGCGCTGACCGCGGGCTAGGTGACCCTCCGCACGATCATCGCCCTGCGCGGCCGGCGCCGCGGCGCTTCCTGGACGGAGGTCGCGAGGAGCTGCTTGAGCGTGCGCGGGACGATCGTCTCCGGCTGCTCGGCGAAGCGGGAACGCATGGGGATCTCCCTTCAGGCGGCGGTGGCGTAGGCGGGGAAGGCGAGGCCGACGGCGCCGAGCGCCCACCGCATCCGCGCCGCGTACGACTCGGGGTGGTCACCGGCCTCCTGCGCGACGTACGCGGCGCAGGTGCCGCAGTCGCCGCCGCACGCGTCCAGCCGCTCGCCGATCGCCGCCCGGACCTGCTCGGAGGACGGGTGGCCGGACGCCTGGAGCCGCGAGGCGAAGAGGATCTGGGCCAGCTCGGCCGCCGTGAGGTTCGTCCTGGTGTCGGTCGGCTCGGTGGTCGGCGCGGTGGTGGTCGGCACGGGCGACATCGGATGCCTTCTTCCGTCGGTGGGGCGCCATCGCAACCCCTCACTGCCTAGTACGACTCTGAGCGCTCCGCGGATTCATCGCCATCCGGGAAAACCCCGAAAGAGTCGGGAGGCAGCCCCCGAGAGTCCCGTAGGCCTACCCCCACCGCCAGGGCTTTGCGGCCGGCCCGGATCGCCGGATGGTCCCCGCCCCCGCGCCGTACGGCGGTGAAGATCCGGCGGGTGCGCAGGGCGGCCGGCAGGCGCCTGAGGTGCGCGTTCGCCGGCCGGTCGTACCAGATCAGGTCGGGCAGCAGCGCCGCCGCGTGCCCCTGCTCGACGAGCCGCAGATGCAGCAGCAGGTCGCTGGACTCGTACCGGACGTCCGGCTCGAACCCGGCCCCCCGGCACAGCGCCGTCGCCCACCGCCGCGACGCCGTCCCGGCCGGCTCCATGACCCAGGGCACCTCCGCCCCCGCCCGCAGCCCCTCGGCGTCCGCCGGTACGCCGGGGAGGGCGAGGCGGATCTCGTCGCGGCACAGGTCCTCCTGCTCGATCTCCGCGTGCCTGGCCTCGGGGCTTCCCGGGTACTCCTCGGCGATGACCAGGTCGAAGTCGCGCGCCGTCAGCGCGGGCAGGGCGGTCTCCGGCTCGCATTCGGTGACCTCGACCCGCAGCGCCGGATGCCGTTCCCGCAGCCGGCTTAGGGCGTCCGGTACGAGGGCCAGGGCCGCCGTCTGGAACGCGGCGATGCGCAGTACGCCGGTGATGTCCCGCAGGGACGCGGCCAGCTCCGCTTCGGCGCGTTCGAGCCGTTCCAGGACGGCCTCGGTGTGCGCGACGAGGATCTCGGCCTGCGGGGTGAGCCGTACCCGCCGGCCCACGGGTTCCAGGAGCCGTACCCCGGCCTCCTTCTCCAGTACGGACAGCTGCTGGGAGATCGATGAGGGGCTGTAGGAGAGCGCCTCCGCGACGGCCGCCAGCGTTCCCCGGTGCTTCAGTTCGCGCAGTAGGCGCAACCGATGGAGGTCGAGCATTCTTCGGCTCTCCTTACGAATATCGGTCGAAAACATTCGCTGGACCGATCAAACGCGGTCACGGCACTGTAACCGCCATGGCTCCCGTGCTCGAAGACCTCTACCTGCGCCCCGCGGCCCGCGCCTGGCGCTGCCCGCCCGCGCCTCCGGTCGCGGACTTCCACCGGGCCCTTCCCGGGTACACCCCGACGCCCCTGGTCGAACTGCCCGCCCTCGCCGCCGAGCTGGGCGCCGACCGCGTCTACGCCAAGGACGAGACCCGGCGCCTCGGCCTCCCCGCGTTCAAGATCCTCGGCGCGTCCTGGGGCATCCGCCAGGCCCTGGAGCGCCACCCCGGAGCCGTGCGGCTGGTGACCGCCACGGACGGCAACCACGGGCGGGCGGTCGCCGCCGTGGCGCGGACGCTGGGGCTGGCCGCGCGGGTCTTCGTGCCGGTGGGCGTGCACCCGGCGGCCCGCGCGGCCATCCGGGACGAGGGGGCCGACGTCGTGGACGTCCCCGGCCCGTACGACGAGGCGGTACGGAGGGCCGCGGCGGAGCCGGGACTCCTCGTCCAGGACACGTCCTGGCCCGGGTACGAGGACGTGCCGCGCTGGATCGTCCAGGGCTACTCCACGCTCTTCGCCGAGATCGACGCCCAGCTCGGCGGTGCGCCCGACCTGCTGTCCATCCCCGTCGGCGTGGGCTCGCTGGCGCAGGCCGCGGTCACCCACTACCGGAGCGGCGGCGCGCGCTCCACCCTCCTGTCCGTCGAGCCCGACGCGGCCGCGTGCGTGCTGGAGAGCCTGCGGCGCGGCCGGCCGGTGACCGTACCGGCCGGGACGACGATCATGGCCGGGCTCAACTGCGCGACACCGTCCGGCCTCGCCTGGCCCTACCTCCGGGACGGCCTGGACGCCGCGGTCCGCGTCCCGGACGGCGCGGCGGCGCGGGCCGTACATGATCTGGCAGCGCTCGGCGTCCCGGCGGGGCCGTGCGGCGGGGCGGCGCTCGCCGGCGTCCGCGCGGCGGGCGACCTGGCCCGGGGCACGGTCGTGCTGCTGATCACCGAGGGAGCCGGCGCGAACCCGGCGGTATGACCCTCGCTACAGAATCACCTAACGTCGGTCATTTCGCTCATAATCCACCATTCCACTCGGCGGCTCGCGCGGGGATCATGAGGGCGACCAGCGTGAGAGGTGGACCCCCGTATGCCCGACCTCATCCAGCTCACCGACCGCTCGGACGTCACCGCGCCCCTCCGCCGCGGCCTGATCAACTGCTGGACCGATGTGGCCCGCCACGACGGCGGCCCGTCCAGGAAGAACATCGCTCCCGTCCTGGACACCCTGCTCACCCGCCTGCACCCCGAACGCGAGCGCCTCTTCGCCGCCCTCTCCGGCGCCGCCCTCGTCGGCTGGGCGACCCTCGCCCGCGACGACAACCCCCTGATCGACCACTGGGGCAGGGTCTGCTACCTCCAGACCCACCCCTCGTACCGCAAACGCGGCGTGGCCACCGCCCTGATGCGCCGGCTCCAGCGCACCGCCCGCGAGCAGATGGGCCTCGAACGCCTCCAGCTCGCCACCTGCGGAGGCCACGGACTGGAGAACTTCTACGACCGCCTCGGCTGGCACGAGACCGGCCGCTGGCCCCGGGACGGCCACGAGGAGGTCCTCATGGTCATGGCCCCTCTCTGACCGGCACCCACGCGAAACCGTCCGAGACGGCGATGCACGGACCCTCCGTGCCGCCGTTCTCGGCATGCCCCAGCAGCACCGGGCCGCCCGACTCCAGCGCCTCCGCCACGTCCTCCAGCATCTCCGCGACCCCGCCCCACAAGGGGACGCGGAGCCCCCACACCTCGTGATCCCACAGGTGGACCGTCCCGTACGCCGCCCCCTCCCGCAGATCCACGACCAGCCCGTCACCCCCGCCGCTGGAGGCGATCGGCAGCAGCTCGGGCACGAACCGCTCCGGCTCGTCCGGCTCGTCTTTGGCCACCCGCAGCCAGATCTCCCGCGTCTCCAGCAACTCCGCCGCCGCCATCAGCACGAACCCGCCGTCCGGCGGAAGCCAGTACCCGTCGTCCACCTCCAGCTCCCACAGCGCCAGCAGATCCGCGGGAAGCGGCCGGTCCACCACCGCCTCGACGGCCGCCGCGTCCACCGGCCCCCGCCGCCCGCGCGCGCCCCCGTACTCCCGCAGCCAGGCGTCGATCCGCCCGTACGCCCCCCGCACGTCCGCGTCCATGCGCCCACCGTCCCACGCGCCTCCGACAGATACGAGACATCCCCGAACCGCTCTCCGCCGTCCAACAGGTATGGAGACCGGCTGGCGAGAACGCGTCGCGACAGCCCCGCTGTGGGCCCACTTCCTCGGCTTCCTCTTAGCCGGGCCGGTGTTCGGCCTGCTCATGTGGCTGGTGACGCCTGGCACTAGCGCGCTCGGCGCGGTGGTCGCGGCGATCCTCTTCGGCCCTGCCTTCGCCGCCATGATGACGGCCTGGCTCGCCCTCGTACGGCGCCGGGACCGGGACGCGACCGGCGACCTGGACCGTGACGACGAGGCCCGGATGGTGCACGCCGCCCGCACCGGCCGCCTCCCCGACGACCGGGCCCTCGACGACCCGATGCTCGCCCTCATCGACCGCCGCCGCAGGCAGAACCGCTCCGCGCTGATCCTGAACCCCCCGCTCTTCAGCGGCCTCATCCTGATCAGCATCACGACCATACGATCCTCCGGCAACGACTGGTGGTGGGCCTTCGCGGCCTACTGCCTCGCCATGATCGCTGTCTCGACCCACCAGGCGATAAGGAACATCCGCCGCCTCGACCGCCTGAGGGTCGCCATCATCGCCCGCTCAGGAGAGTCCCGCCCATGACCGCCACGACACCACCCGATCCGATCGCCTGCTGATCGGGACACCCGGCCGCCACTCACCGAACACGCAACATTACTGTAAGTAACGTGAATGATCTTATTCTGGTGATGGCGGAGGCCGATCTCAAGATCGACTGGACCAAGATGCCCACGTACAACACGATCATGGCGGTGGCCGCGGGCGCGGGGCTGCTCCTGGTCGTGGGACTGGGGCGACGGCTGCTGAACCCGCGGGAACGGCTCGAACCCGCCGGCTGGGCCCTGGCGTTCGGGACACTGGGCGCACTCCTGGCCGCGACCGGCCTGCACATGACCCTGACCTGGCCGCTGGCCGGGCAGGGCTTCCCGTTCGACAACATCATCTTCGGTGAGCCGGCGCTCGCGTTCGGCGCGATGCTGCTGGCCGCCGCCCTCTTTCTCTGGAAGCGCGGTGACACGCTGGCCGCCGCACCCGACCGGGTCGCCTTGGTCGCACGGCTCGCCGGACCGCTGTCGATCTTCGTCTTCGGCATGGGCCTGGCCTGCTTCGGCATCGCCGCGGCGGGCTGGACCTACCAGCTCTTCGCGGCACCACCGGAAGAACCGATCTCCGGCGAGTTCGCGGAGTACCCCTGGCTGGAGGCGTCGTTCATCTCGGGCCTGTACGTGCTGGTCGGCATCGGAGCCGTGCTCTTCCCCTTCGCCCTCCGCCGCCCCGAGAACTGGACGACGAAGGTCATCGGCATCGTGTGGGCGATCGCCGGAATCGTGTTCCTGCTGTTCGGCGCCCTGAACTACTTCACCCACATCGGCCTGATCATCAACACGTCCTGACGCGCTTCACCCCTGACGTTCCCGGCCCGCGCCGCCCTGCGCACCCTCTGAAGTCATCAGAGCTCGTCGTCCTCGGCAAGGGCGTCCCATGGGAGATCGGTAATGGCCGCCGCCACGAAGTCGATGACCGAACCGGCCAGGTCGTCCTGGAACCAGACCACCTTCAGCCAGGACTGGTAGAGCACCGGATCGAGTTGCTCATCGATGCGCGACGAGCGGAACGACCACGGCAATACACCGGCGGCAGCGTCTCGACCGGGCCGAACGACAGGCCCCGCGACTCCGGACGAGGGTGCGTCCGCGGCGGCCTGACCAGGTGAACGGGCGGAGTGCTGTACGGGGACTCGCGGCGCTTGGCCAGCGACTCCAGCAGGCGATCGTTCATCGCCGCGTTCGGGTACCCCTCAAGCATCCCGCCATAAGTGGAGAAGACCTCCAGGCCCGTCAATTCGACCTCACGGCCCGAGCTGAGCGTTATCCGAGCGATCGACACGGCCGCGATTGTCCCACGACCTGTGCATGCCGATCCGTACGCTGCGGGGCGTATCAACTGCTCTGCGCCATGCGAGCCTGCTCAGACGTCCCAGACAGCGTGGCGGGAGCGAGCCTCCGTGAGGAGGATCTCGCGTAGCCGTTCGCGACTCTGGCCACGGGTTTTGATGGCGTGGCAGTTGGGACATAGCGCGATCATCTGGGTGGGGTGGTCGCGGCCCCAGCGCGCCCGATCTTCGAGGTGGTCGACTTCCAGGAGGGGCGCCCCGCTGTCGGTGACGTCGTCGGGCTGGCCGGCGCACATCGGGTTCTCGCAGCGGCCGCGGCTGCGCAGGAGCACGGCCTTGACCGCGGTCGCGGAACGGACGGGCCGTTCACCACTCGTACGGCTGGTGCGGTCATGGTCGCCGCGCGCCTCGGCCGCCTCGACGCTACGGCAAAGGCGCTGGTAAGCCGCGAAGTCGTCATGCTCGCCTCGATCGAGACGGATTCCCGTTTCGGGCAGGAGCCCGACATCGTTGAGCAACGCCTGGGGGATCACACCGTCGAAGAAGCGTTGACCGAGTCCAGCGATGGCTTCGGCACGCGCATCCTCGGAGGAGGCCGCCAGCTCGTACGCCCAGGGAGCCAGACCGCTGTGCGGGTCGTGCTCCTCCATCCATCCGAGAGGCTCGCCATGCGCGGCCGGGATCGCCCCAGTGTGGCCACGCATTTCCCACAGGTCAGTACGGGCCAGGGCCAGGATCGGGAACTCCGGCCGGGGCCTCGAACGGGGCTGGCCGTACTCGCGCAGGAGCCCTCGCAGTTCAGCGTGCGCCGCGCTCCAGGCGACCAGGCGCGGGTCACGGCGAGCGGCGCGTCCCAGAGCCCACAGCAGGGTGATCGGCTGGTGCCTGGCCGGCCCGTCGGCGGTACTGGCGACACGCAGCCCCTTCAACTGCGCCATGAGGCGTTGAAGAGGCGGGAGAGGCTCGTCGGTGACCACGTCGAAACCCAGCCGGGTGAGGAGCCGCCCGACGGTCTGCCGTCCACCGGAGAACTCCGCGGCGCTCAGCGGCCGGCCCGCGACGGAACGATAGGCCACGCCCACGATGGCCTTGGAGTCGTAATAGGTCCCGTTGTAGTGCAGCAAGTACTGGCGCGCAGGGTCGAAACCGTACGCCTTGAGGAAACGCTCTCGCCCCATACGGTCGCACTCGGCGATCGCGTCCAGCACGGCCTCGCGCGTGATGGTCGAGAGATCCATAAGCGGATGCTATGTCCGAGTGGTGATAGTTCGCCTCGAATTGGAGGCGGTGCGCGGCCTGGACGTGGCCGGAAAAGGGTTGGACGGGATGACGCTCGGGCTTGTAGCTTGCGGTTGGCCGTGACACCGCCTGAGGAGGTGAGACCCATGAACGCTGTATCGACGTGGGTGCTCTCCTTCCCGTCACGACCGGGCGACTGAGGTAGGTGTCGCCGGGAGCGCCTCGCTGACAAGGCACTCCCGAAAGGCAACACCTATGCACTCTCAGCAGTTCACCGCAGAGCCGCCGCCGAACGATCCGGCCGATCGCGGCTTCACCGTGGGCGAGGCCCGGTCATCGGCCTCCGGCGCCGACCGCGCCGCCCTCACCTTCGACGTGATCATCGCCGGCTGCGGGCCGGCCGGTGCGATGCTGGCCGCCGAACTGCGGCTGCACGATGTGCGGGTACTCGTCCTGGAGAAGGAAACCGAGCCCGTGTCGTTCGTCCGCATAGTCGGCCTGCACATTCGCAGCCTCGAACTGATGGCCATGCGCGGACTCCTTCAGCGTGTTCTCGAACACGGAAGGCGGCGTCCGGCCGGCGGGTTCTTCGCCGCCATCCCCAAGCCCGCGCCCGAGGGCCTGGACTCCCCGTACGCCTACCTGCTGGGCATCCCGCAACCGGTCATCGTCCACCTGCTCGAAGAACATGCGATCGCACTGGGCGCGCAGGTCCGCCGCGGTTGCGCGGTGGCCGGTTTCGAGCAGGACTCCGAAGGCGTGACCGTCGAGCTGGCCAACGGCGAGCGGCTGCGCTCACGCTACCTCGTCGGCTGCGACGGCGCGCGCAGTACGGTCCGCAAGCAGCTCGGCGTCGGCTTCCCCGGCGAGCCCTCGCGGAACGAGACGCTGATGGGCGAGATGGAAGTGGGCGTGCCGCAGGAGGAGATCGCCGCCAAGATGGCCCAAATCGGCGAGACCAACAGGCGATTCTGGCTCAGACCCTTCGGCGGAGGGGTCTACAGCGTCGTGGTCCCCGCCGCGGGAGTCGGCGATCGCGCGAAACAGCCCACCCTCGATGATTTCAAACAGCAGCTCCGTGCCATCGCCGGAACCGATTTCGGCGTGCACTCGCCGCGCTGGCTGTCCCGCTTCGGCGACGCCACCCGGCTGGCCGAACGCTATCGGGTCGGGCGGGTGCTGCTCGTCGGCGATGCGGCACACATCCACCCGCCCATCGGCGGCCAGGGCCTCAACCTCGGTGTTCAGGACGCGTTCAACCTCGGCTGGAAACTGGCCGCGCAGATCCTCGGCAGGGCACCGGAAACGCTGCTGGACACCTACCAGTCCGAACGCCGCCCGGTCGCCGAGGACGTGCTGGACAACACCCGAGCCCAGATGGAACTGCAGTCCACCGAACCGGGCCCGCGGGCCGTGCGCAGGCTGCTCACCGAACTGATGGACATCGACGCGGTGAACCGCCACCTCATCGAGAAGATCACCGCGATCGACATCCGCTACGACTTCGGCGAGGGCCCGGACCTGCTCGGCCGCCGCATGCGCGACATCGACGTGAAGCAGGGCCACCTCTACGGCCTGCTGCATCGCGGCCGCGGTCTGCTCCTGGACCGCACCGAACGCCTGTCCGCCGACGGCTGGTCGGACCGAGTCGATCACCTCGCGGATGCCACCGCGGACATGGACGCCCCGTGCGTCCTGCTACGCCCTGACGGCCACGTCGCCTGGATCGGCGACGACCAGCAGGACCTGAACGCCCACCTCTCCCGCTGGTTCGGATCACCCCTGAGCAAGATCGCCAAGTAGGGCATCGGGGAGCACTCGATCACGAGTGACACCGGCACGGCCATCGAGAACGCGTGCTCCCCGATCCGCTCCCATCGGGGCCTCCGTTCACCGGCACATCGCGTCGATCAGGTTCGGGAAGTCCGGGAACTCCGCTCGCGCCGCCGCCACGATCTCCGCCGTGGAACGGCGCCTGCCCGGCGCGTACCGCTCCGCGATCGCTTGGAACGCCTCGTTCGGCTGCACCCTGCGACCTGGATCTCTGAACATCTCTCCCGGACCCGAGCCGTCCGCGAACGACCAAAGCAGGCCGCCCAGGTCGCGGGCTATCATGCCGCACTCCCCCTCGGAACCGAGGTAGACGACAGGCTGCTCGGCGATGGGCGCACCGGGCCGAGCCAGCCAGAAGCCGACATAATCGCCTCGCCGCCATCGACCTCTTGGTTGCCGGTCCACAGGCTTCGATCGAGATGGCGGCTGCGGCAGGAGGCCCAAGATCAGAGCAAGGCGGCTTAGCCGCTGCTGTATCAGAGAACGACAGAGCCCCCTTCCGTGATCGGAAGGGGGCTCTGATCTATGTCGGGGTGGCGGGATTTGAACCCACGACCTCTTCGTCCCGAACGAAGCGCGCTGCCAAGCTGCGCTACACCCCGGTTGGTGGCTGCCCGGAAGTTGTACACGCTCCCGGCGCCTCGTCCACTCTAGCGGATGCCGGAGGGTGGTGCGTCCCTATTTAGCGGGGGACCAGGGTGAGGAGGGACGCTTCGGGCGGGCAGCAGAAGCGGATGGGCGCCGTGGGGGACGTGCCGAGGCCGGCGGAGACGTGGAGCCAGGAGCCGCGGTGGCGGTGCAGGCCCTTGACCCGGGGGCGGTCGATGCCGCAGTTGGTGGCGAGGGCGCCGTAGAAGGGGACGCAGACCTGGCCGCCGTGGGTGTGGCCGGCGAGGAGGAGGTCGTAGCCGTCGGCGGTGAAGCGGTCGAGGTTGCGGGGTTCCGGGGAGTGCATGACGCCCAGGTGGACGTCGGCCTGCGGGTCCACGGGGCCGGCGATCCTGTCGTAGCGGTCGCGGTTGATGTGGGAGTCGTCGATGCCGCCGAACTCGATGTCCAGCTCGCCGACCTTGAGGCGGCCGATGCGGTTGTTGAGGTCGAGCCAGCCGGCGGCCTGGAGGGAGGAGCCGAGCTCGCGGTACGGGAGGTCGGGCTCGCGGCGGCGCTTCTTGTAGTCGGCCTTGCTGGTGCGCCAGACGTAGCGCAGGGGGTTCTTGAAGATCGGCGAGTAGAGGTCGTTCGAGCCGTACACGAAGGCGCCCGGACGGTCGAGGAGGGGGCCGAGGGCGTCCAGGAACGGGCCGATCGAGTCGCGGTGGGAGAGCGTGTCGCCGGTGTTGATGACGAGGTCGGGTTCCAGGGCGTCCAGGGAGCGGACCCAGGAGATCAGGCGGCTCCGGCCCGGGGTGAGGTGGGCGTCGGAGATGTGCAGGATCTTGACGGAGGGGCGGCCGGGAGGCAGTACGGGTACGTCGAACCGGCGGAGCCGGAACCAGTTCCGCTCGATCACGGACGCGTATCCGAACGTGGCCGCGCCCGCACTCGCCAGTCCCAGGGGTACGGCGTAGAGCTTTCGCACGGTTCTCCCTCCAAGGGCCCAAACCCGACGCCTCATATGCTCCCAGAATCGGGCAGCCGCGCGTAATCCTGGTGAGCTCGGGTGGGGGCGGCGGGCATGATTGACCCCATGAGTGCCCTGAAGGAGAAGCTGGAGACCGATCTCTCGGCCGCGATGAAGGCCCGCGACGAGGTGCGTACGCGCACCCTGCGGATGGCCCTCACCGCGGTGAAGAACGAGGAGGTGGCCGGCAAGAAGTCCCGCGAGCTGTCGGACGACGACGTCGTCAAGGTGCTCGCCCGGGAGGCCAAGAAGCGCCGGGAGGCGGCGACCGCGTTCGAGGACGCGGGCCGCGGCGAGCAGGCGCGGGCGGAGCGGGACGAGGGCGCCGTGCTGGAGGACTACCTGCCCGCGCAGCTCGGCGACGCGGAGCTGGCGGCGCTGGTCGCGGACGCGATCGCGGAGACGGGGGCGGACGGGCCGCGGGCCATGGGGCAGGTCATGAAGGTCGTGAACCCGAAGGTCGCCGGGCGTGCCGAGGGCGGCCGGGTGGCCGCGGAGGTCAAGCGGCAGCTCGCCGGCGAGTGAGAAACGCCCCCCGGTCTCCCGGGGGGCGTTCTTTGTTCAGTCCTGCCAGGGCCAGCGGAAGCCGTCGTCGCCCGGCCGGGGTCCGGGTCTGTCCCCGCCGCGGCGGCCGTTGCTGATGTAGAGGATCACCGTGGTCCCGGGGCTGACCTCGCCCTGCGCCTGCGGCGACGTCGAGGCCACGGAGCCCTTGGGCGCGTCCGACTCGATCGGCCGCGGCGAGACCCTCACCTGGAGGTCGGCGGCCTTGAGGCGAGCCGTGGCGGCGCCGACGGACATGCCCTTCAGGTCGGGGACGCGGATCGTGTCGCCGAAGTTGTTGGTCGGCCGGGCGAACCCGGGGGCGGGCTTGCCGGCCAGCGCGTTGCGCATGCTGTTCTGCCAGATCGCGCCGGGCGTGTCGGCGCCGTACACGCCGTACACCTTGTACTTCCAGGGGCCGCGGAAGTCCCAGTACGCGGTGGCCGCGGCCATGTTGGGCGTGTGGCCGGCGAACACGGCGCAGGTGTGGGCCTCACAGGTGCCGGTCTTGGCGGCGGCGGGACGGCCGATGCCGCGGCCCTTGGCGGTGCCCTGCGAGAGCGTGCCCTGCATGATGCTGTTCACCTTGTCGGCGACGTCCTCGTCGACGGCCTGGTGGCAGTCCTGCTTGGGCAGCTTGACCGGCTTGCCGGAGGGGTCGACGATCTCGGTGATCGACTTGGGCGCGCAGTACTTGCCGCGCGCGGCGATGCCGGCGTACGCGGCGGCCAGGCTCACCATGTCGATGTCGTTGACGCCGAGGACCTGGGCCGGTACGGGCGCGAGGGGGTTGCCGTCACCGCGCTTCATGCCGAACTTCTCGGCCATCTTGACCGAGTCGCAGACTCCGACCCGCTTCTCCAGCTGCGCGTAGAACGTGTTGACCGAGTGCCAGGTGCCGGTCTTGAGGTTGAAGTTGCCCTGCTCGCTGTCGCCCGCGTTGGAGACCGTCCAGCCTCCGCCGCCGCCCAGCATCTCGTTCTCGTACTTCTTGCCGCCGAACATGCCGGTGTACTTGCACGGCTGGAAGCCGCCGATGGTCATCGTCTCCGGCGAGTTGAAGCTGGTGCTGACCGGGATGCCCTCGTCGAGCGCGGCGAGCAGGGTGAAGATCTTGAACGTGGAGCCCGCCGACACGCCCGTGCCGCCGCCGTGCGCGACGTTGGCGGGCAGGTTGATGGTGGTGCGTCCCTTGCCCGCGCCGAACCGCTTGCTCAGCCCGATCGCGCGCACGTTGCCGGTGCCCGGCTCGACCATGGCCTCGGCGCCGACGCGGTTGCCCGCGGGCGGCACGGCCGAGCGCAGCGCCTTGTCGACGGCGTTCTGCGCCTTCATGTCGAGCGTGGTGCGGATGGTGTAGCCGCCGCGGTTGAGCTTGTTGACGATGTCCTGCCGCTGCTTCGGCTTCAGCTGCCAGTACTTGCCGCCGGCCAGGGCCTGCAGCGCGTCGTACTTGGCGTACTCGCAGAAGTACGGCGCCTTGCTCGTCTCGCAGCCGCCGACCGGCTTGGTCTCGTTCAGCTCGATCGGCTTGGCGGCGGCGGCGTCGGCCTGCGCCTTGGTGATGTGCTGCAGCTGCGCCATCCGGTAGAGGACGATGTCGCGGCGCTTGCGGGCGGCGTCGGGGTGCTGGGTGGGGTCGTACGCGGTGGGGTTCTGCGTGATGCCGGCGAGCAGCGCGGCCTGGCCGAGGGTGAGCTCGCTGGCGGGCTTGCTGAAGTAGCGCTTGGACGCGGCCTGCACGCCGTACGCGCCGCCGCCGAAGTAGGCGATGTTGAGGTAGCCCTCGAGGATCTGGTCCTTGGTCAGCCGCTGCTCGACGTCGAGCGCGTAGCGCAGCTCGCGGAGCTTGCGGCCGACGGTGGGGGCGGTGGCGTCGGCGTACTCCTCGTCGGTCTTGGCGTTGTCGACCAGGAGGTTCTTGACGTACTGCTGCGTCAGGGTCGAGCCGCCCTGCGTCTGCTCGGAGTTGGCGTTGGACGCCAGCGCGCGGATCGTGCCCTTGAGGTCGAGCGCGCCGTGCTGGTAGAAGCGCGAGTCCTCGATGTCGACGATCGCCTGCTTCATGACCTGGTTGACCTGGTCGAGGCGGACCGACTCGCGGTACTTGTCGAAGAACCGGGCGATCTCCTTGCCGTTGACGTCGTACATCACCGTCTTCTCGGACGGCGGCGACGTCTTCAGCTGGCCTTCCATGGCCTCGAAGTTGTTCGCGGCGTCGCGCGCGGTCAGGCCCGCGCTCCCGACGCCGGGCAGCGCGATGAACGCGACCAGCACGCCGGCGGCGACCCCCGCTCCGAGCAGCCGGAAAAGGGTGGCCATGGCCTGCCGCCGATTCTCTTTAGCACCGTGCACGCGCTCTAGGGTACGCGTGGATGACCAGTGCATACGGGACAGGTCACTCATTCGGGGTGGTGAAGGTTCCCGGTCCCTGCCTGCTGAGCTGGGATTTCTCCGGTACGGCCCGCCGCCGGGCAGTCGATCAACCGGTTTCCCGTACGGAGTGGCCGGCGGTGCGGGACGATGGGACGGCGGTCGGCCCGGGTGTCGTTCACCGAACGATCCTCGGTTTCGTGACAACCACGGTGGCGGCTCGAACGTCAACTAGAGGTAACTAGTCCGTTCCGGCGGTATGGCCCTGGAGGGCTATATCGAGAATGGGCCCATCGGGGTCTGTTGAATCCCCCCTCGCTTCCGTAAGTTCTTCCCCACGGCTTTCGTTTGGCGGCCTGACGTCCGCGCCCGTCTGGCCAAGGAGCGCAAATCGACACAGACCCTAGGGGAGTGGGGCCAAGATGTGGATCACGGATTGGACCGCCCGCGCCGCCTGCCGTAACGCGGATCCAGACGCCCTGTTCGTGCAGGGAGCGGCGCAGAACCGAGCCAAGCTCATCTGCCGCGGCTGCCCGGTGCGGACGGAGTGCCTGGCCGACGCCCTCGACAACAGGATCGAGTTCGGCGTCTGGGGCGGCATGACCGAGCGCGAGCGCCGGGCCCTGCTGAGGCGGCGTCCGGACGTGCGCTCGTGGCGCGACCTGCTGGAGACCGCCAAGGAGGAGTACGAGCGTACGGTCGAGCCCGACGAGAGCGAACTCGTCGCCAGCTGACCGGCGACCCGCCTCCCCCGATCACCGGCGAGGCAAGGTCTTCGTGACGACCGTAGGCCCGCACCCGCGCAGGGTGCCGGGCCTACGGTCGTTCATGGGCCCGTTCACCGAGTGGCGGCACCCGGGGCGGGTCAGCTCGCCAGGTCGACGCCCACCTGGCGCAGGCCGTGCAGGTCGTGGACGTCCTCGGCCTGCGCCGGCACCGCGGTGATGGGCACCGTGGGGTGCGCGGAGGCGAAGTGCTCACGGAGGCGTTCCTCGCGGGCCGCCAGCTGCATGCGCGCGGTGTGCATCCGCAGGAGCGCGGCCGTCAGCGTGTGCTCGCCGCGTTCCTCCAGCGTCTCGGCCGCGGCCTGGCTGCGGGCGGCGGTGAGGACGTCGCCGTCCGACTCGTGCACGCGGTTGACGACCAGCCCGGCGAGCGGCATGCGCTCCTCGGCGAGCCGCTCGATGAAGTAGGACGCCTCGCGGAGGGCGTCGGGCTCCGGCGCGGCGATCACGAGGAACGCGGTGCCCGGCGTCTGGAGCAGCCGGAACGTCTTCTCGGCGCGCTCGCGGAAGCCGCCGAACACCGTGTCGAACGCGGCCACGAACGTCTGCACGTCGCGCAGCAGCTGGACGCCCAGCACCTTGTTGATGACGCCGGTGAACATGCCGAAGCCGGCGCTGATGACCTTCACGCCGAAGCGGCCGCCGGTCTTGGCGGGGGCGGCGAGCACCTTCATGAAGCGGCCGTCCAGGAAGCGGCCCATGCGCTCGGGCGCGTCGAGGAAGTCCAGCGCGTTCCGGGACGGCGGGGTGTCGACGATGATCAGGTCCCAGGCGCCGGAGCGGTGCAGCTGCCCGAGCTTCTCCATCGCCATGTACTCCTGCGTGCCGGACAGGCTGGAGGACAGCGACTGGTAGAAGGGGTTGGCGAGGATCTGCTTGGCCCGGTCCGGGTCGGCGTGCGCCTCGACGATCTCGTCGAACGTCCGCTTCATGTCGAGCATCATGGCGTGCAGCTCGCCGTCGCCCTCGATCTCGATGCGGCGCGGGTTGTTGTCGAGCTCGGACAGGCCCATCGACTGCGCCAGCCGGCGGGCCGGGTCGACGGTCAGCACGACGACGTCGCGGCCGCGCTCGGCGGCGCGGACGCCGAGGGCCGCGGCGGTGGTGGTCTTGCCGACGCCGCCGGAGCCGCAGCACACGATGATCTTCGTACGGGGGTCGTCGATCAGCGCGTCCACGTCCAGGGCGGGCGGGTTCTTGCCGGTCGGGCTCATCTCGCCTCTTCCGTTCGCCGCGGGTCGTACGCGGTCCAGCTCACGCCGCGCGCGCCGGTCATGCGGCGCCCTGCTCGCGCAGCGACTCGGCCAGGTCGTACAGCCCGGCGAGGTCCATGCCGTCCGACAGGAACGGGAGCGTGTAGCGGGGCCGGTCGATCTTCTCCAGCCGGTCCTTCTCGCGGCGCTGCAGCGAGGTGCGGCGGGCGTGCTCGCCGGCCTCGGCGGCGAGCACCGCGGTGATCGCCTCGGCGTCGTGCTCCAGCCCGGCGGCCTTCACGCCGCGCAGGATGCCCTCCGCGTCCAGGGTGCCCGCGGCGGCCGCGGCCGTCTCGTCGGGTGACAGGAGCGGCGGATGCTCCATGTTGATCATGATGCCGCCGACCGGCAGCCCGACCTCGGTGAGCTCCTGGATGCCGTCGGTCGTCTCCTGGACGGGCATCTCCTCCAGGAGCGTGACGAAGTGGACGGCCGTCTCGGGGCTGCGCACGACCTTCATCACGGTGTCGGCGTGGTTGCGGACCGGCCCGACCTTGGCCAGCCCGGAGACCTCGTCGTTGACGTTGAGGAACTTGGTGATCCGGCCGGTCGGCGGGGCGTCCATGACGACGGCGTCGTACACGAACGAGCCGTCCTTCTCGCGGCGCCGCACCGCCTCGCTGGTCTTGCCGGTGAGGATCACGTCCCGCAGGCCCGGGGCGATGGTGGTGACGAAGTCGACCACGCCCAGCTTGGACATCGCCTTGCCGGCCCGCTTGAGGCTGTAGAACATCTCCAGGTATTCGAGGAGCGCCTCTTCGGTGTCGATGGCGAGCGCGTACACCTCGCCGCCGTCCGGGGCGACCGCGACCTTGCGCTCCTCGTACGGCAGCGGCGGGCAGTCGAAGAGCTGGGCGATCCCCTGCCGGCCCTCGACCTCGACCAGCAGCACCTTGCGGCCCCCGGTGGCCAGCGCCAGCGCCAGCGCCGCGGCGACCGTCGTCTTGCCGGTCCCGCCCTTGCCCGTGACCACATGGAGGCGCACGCCGTCCCAGTCGGTGTCTCTAGCGCTCACCCGATCGACCATATCGTTCGCTCGGCAAGGACTTCAGAGGGTGGTCCGCCCTCATGCAAGTGATTCCTGACACGGTGTTCCGGTGTTTACGGAACGTGACGTACCGGACCGTTGTCTCGGGCGTGCCCGCGAGGTTAGCTGGGAAACGTACGACCGGTCATCGGGCCGGGCCCGCAGTCCCGCGCGGACTCGGCTCTCGACGCGCGTTAGGAGCCGTGATGGAAGTGGGACTCATCCTGGTCGTCCTGGTGATCCTCGCCCTGCTGGGGGCGGCCTCGGCGGTACGGGTCGTGCAGCAGTTCGAGCACGGCATCGTCTTCCGGTTCGGGCAGGTGCAGCGGGGCGGGCAGCTGCGGGCGGGCGCGGTACGGCGCCCGGGGCTGACGTTCATCATCCCGATCATGGAGCGGATGCAGAAGGTCAACCAGCAGACCGTCACCATGAACGTGCCGGCGCAGGAGGGCATCACCCAGGACAACGTGAGCGTACGGGTCGACGCCGTCGTCTACTTCCGGGTGGTGGACCCGGTGAAGGCGATCGTGAACGTGCAGAACTACGGGTACGCGGTCTCGCAGATCGGCCAGACGTCGCTGCGCTCGGTGATCGGGCAGACCGACATGCAGGAGCTGCTCGGCGAGCGCGAGAAGATCAACATACGGCTGCGGGCGATCATGGACGAGATCACCGACGCGCCGTGGGGCGTCCGGATCGAGCGGGTCGAGATCAAGGACGTGTCGCTGCCGGAGGGCATGAAGCGCTCGATGGCCCGGCAGGCGGAGGCCGAGCGGGAGCGGCGGGCGCGGATCATCACCGCGGACGGCGAGTTCCAGGCGTCCAAGCGGCTGGCCGCCGCGGCCGAGATCATGTCGCAGGACCCGGGCGCGCTCCAACTGCGCCTGCTGCAGACGGTCGTCGAGGTGTCCGCCGAGAAGAACAGCACGCTCGTCATGCCGCTGCCGGTGGAGCTCCTCAGGTTCTTCGACCGGATGACCGCCGGCGGCACGGGCGCCGCGGCCGGGAAGGAGGCGTCCGAGCAGGACAAGCCGGGCCTCGGCGAGCGCCTCGCCAAGGCGGAGGAGGAACTGGCCAAGGCCGCCGAACGCTCCTCCACCCTCGAATCCGCCCAGAACGTCCCGCCGGTGATCGGCCTGGACGAGCCGAAGGCGGCCAAGGAGGAGGCCCCGCGGGGTCTCGCCCCCGGCGAGCGGACGCCCCCGGAAGGCGAGGGCTGACCCCGGCCGGAGCCACGGGACGAGGACGGGACGGCCGCGGCCGCGCGCCACGGGTCGCGGGACGGCTCCTGGCGGCGGGCGGCGGCCGCCGCGATCGCTAGGCTGAGCGGCATGAAGAAGTGGGAGTACGCGACCGTTCCGCTGCTGGTGCACGCGACCAAGCAGATCCTTGACAACTGGGGCCAGGACGGGTGGGAGCTCGTCACCGTCCTGCCGGGGCCCAACCCGGAGAACCTGGTGGCCTACTTCAAGCGCGAAGTGGAGCAGTGAGAGCGCGATGAGCACTCCTGAGGAGCGCATGCGCGAGCTCGGGCTGGAGCTGCCCGAGGTCGCGGCGCCGGCCGGGTCGTACATCCCGGCCCGGCGGACGGGCTCGCTCGTCTACACCTCGGGGCAGGTCCCGTTCGTCAAGGGCGAGCTGCACGTGCTGGGCAAGGTCGGCGCCGAGGTGAGCCTGGAGCAGGCCGCCGAGCAGGCCAGGATCTGCGCGATCAACTGCGTCGCGGCGCTGAAGGCGGAGCTGGGCGAGCTGTCGCGGGTCGTCCGGATCGTGAAGGTGCTCGGGTTCGTGGCGAGCGCGCCGGACTTCTACGGCCAGCCGAAGGTCGTGAACGGCGCCAGCGACGTCCTCGCGGAGATCTTCGGCGAGGCGGGCGTGCACGCGCGCAGCGCCGTGGGCGTGGCGGTGCTGCCGAGCAACGTGCCGGTCGAGGTGGAGCTGATCGCCGAGGTCTCCTGACCGGCGGGTCCGGCCTGCCGGGGAGCGGGAGCCGGCCTTGACGGAACCGCATTCGGTATGTCCGAATACACCGTCATGAGGATCACTCGGTGGGGTGGGCGATGGTGAGCGGGCTGAAGCTGCCCCAGAGTTTCGCGGAGCGGCTCGAGGACATGCGGGCGGGGCGGCTGGAGCCCGCGCCGGCGCGGGACGCGGCGACGGTCGTGGTGCTGCGCGACCACGACCAGCACGGGCTCCAGGCCTTCATGCTCCGCCGGGTCGCCTCCATGGCCTTCGCTCCCGGCGCGTACGTCTTCCCCGGCGGTTCGGTCGACCCGCGCGACGGCGAGGCCGCGGCGGGCTGGTCCGGCCCGTCCCCGGCCGAGTGGGGCACGGCGTTCAAGGCGGACGAGACGCTGGCGCGCGAGCTGGTGTGCGCGGCGGTGCGCGAGACGTTCGAGGAGACGCTGGTCCTGCTCGCCGGCCCCACCGGAGGCACGGTCGTGGACGAGACCCGCGGCGATGACTGGGAGGCCGACCGGCGGGCGCTGCTGGATCGTTCCCTGTCGTTCGGCGATTTCCTGGAGCGGCGCGGGCTGGTGCTGCGCTCGGACCTGCTGCGGCCGTGGGCGCACTGGATCACCCCGGCGATCGAGCCCAAGCGGTACGACACGCGGTTCTTCGTCGCCGGGATGCCGGCCGGGCAGCGCGCCCGGGACGTCAGCACGGAGGCCGACCGGGTGGCGTGGGTCCGTCCTGCCGAGGCGGTCGAGCGGGCGCGGGCGGGCGACTGGTTCATGCTGCCGCCGACGCTGGCGACGCTCGCGGAGCTGGCCGAGTTCGGCACGGTCGCCGAGGTGCTGGCCGCGCCGCGCGAGATCGTGGTGAACGAGCCCCAGGCGGAGATCGTCGACGGCGTGCCGTACCTGGTGCTTCCGAAGGGGACCGAGCAGTACTACCCGCAGGGCTGAGTTCCATGGCCTCGCGTCGCGGTGCCCTGGCCCGGGCGATCCGGTACCGGATCGCCGGGTCGTCCGCGCTGCGGCATCTGGACCGTCTCGGCCGGTGGAACCCGGCCCTCGGCCATGATCAGCGGTTGGGCAGGATGGGTGACATGAGCGACATCGACGGGATGGGTACGGAACGCGCCCGCTGCTGGCTGGCGCCGAACCCGTCCGAGATGACCCTGACCGGTACCAACACGTGGGTGATCGGCGAACCCGGCGCCGAGGAGGTCGTGGTCGTCGACCCCGGCCCCAAGGACGGCGTCCACCTGCGCCGCGTCGTGGACGGGATCGCCGCCGAGGGCCGCCGGGTGGGGCTCATCCTGCTCACCCACGGCCACCCCGACCACTCGGCGGGCGCCGCGCGCTTCTCCGAGCTGGCGTCGGCCAAGGCGGGCGGGCGCGGGACCGTCCCCGTGCGCGCCCTGGACCCGCGGCACCGCCTCGGCGACGAGGGCCTCGCCGAGGGCGACGTGGTCACCACCGGCGGCCTGGAGCTGCGGATCATGGAGACCCCGGGGCACTCCGACGACTCGCTGACGTTCTGGCTTCCGGCCGACCGCGCCGTGCTGACCGGGGACAGCGTCCTCGGGTACGGGACGACCGTCGTCGAAGGGAGGCTCGGCGACTACCTGAGCTCGCTCGACCGGCTGCGGAAGTTCTCCGAGGAGCGCGAGGCCGCCACGATCCTGCCGGGCCATGGACCCAAGCTGGACGACCCGATCGGCGTCCTCGACCACTACATCGGGCACCGGCGCGAGCGCCTGGCCCAGGTGGAGGCCGCCCTCGCGCAGGGCGCCCGTACCGCGAAGGACGTGGTCGCGATCGTGTACGCGGACGTCGACAAGTCCCTGTGGCGCGCCGCGGAGCTGTCCGTCGAGTCCCAGCTCGAATACCTCCGCGAACGCGGCTGAGCGGCCGCGGCGGCATCCCCCGGGGGGTGGGGGCCCGCCCTCCGGGGGGCTACTTGGAGCGCTTGCGGAGCCGTTCGATGTCGAGGATGACCACCGCCCGCGCCTCGATCCGCAGCCAGTTGCGCTGCGCGAAGTCGGCCAGGGCCTTGTTGACGGTCTCCCGGGAGGCGCCGACGAGCTGCGCCAGCTCCTCCTGGGTGAGGTCGTGGTGCACGTGCAGCCCGGCCTCGGACGGCTGCCCGAACCGCTCGGCCAGGTCGAGCAGCTGCTTGGCCACCCGCCCGGGCACGTCGGTGAACACCAGGTCGGCCATCACGTCGTTGGTACGGCGCAGCCGCTGGGCCAGCGCGCGCAGCAGCTGGACGGCCACCTCGGGGTGCCCGGTCAGCCAGGGGCGCAGATCGTCGTGGCCGAGCCCGGCCAGCCGGCACTCGGTCACCGCGATCGCGCTCGCGGTGCGCGGGCGCGGGTCGAACAGCGACAGCTCACCGAACATCTCGCTGGGGCCGAGCACGCTGAGCAGGTTCTCCCGGCCGTCCGGGGCCGCCCTGGTCAGCTTGATCTTGCCGTCCAGCACCACGTAGAGGCGGTCGCCCGTCTCCCCTTCGTTGAAGAGCGTCTGGCCGCGTGCCAGCCGCACCTCGGTCACGTTGGCGCGCAGCGCCTTGGCGCCCTGCTCGTCGAGTGCCTCGAACAGCGGGGCCCTGCTCAGAACGTCCACGTCGCGGTCGGTCACGCTTCTCCTCCTCGAACACCTACATGCATAGTGTGACGTACGTCCCACCGCGTACGTGAGGGTAGGGGCCACGGCGCGCCGAACGACGGGGGCCGAGGACGTACCCTTGCCCACGTGCCTCGCAACGGTAGTCCCACCTCCGTGACGGCGCCCCGCAAGCCCCGGCCCCGGGCGGAGACGCGCCTCGCCCTGGTCCGCCGTGCCCGGCGGATCAACCGCGAGCTCGCCGCGCTCTACCCCGACGCGCACTGCGAGCTGGACTTCACCAACCCGCTCGAGCTGCTCATCGCCACGATCCTGTCCGCCCAGTGTACGGACCGCCGGGTGAACGCGGTCACACCGGCTCTCTTCGCCCGGTATCGGACGGCCGAGGACTATGCCGCCGCGGATCGCGAGGAGCTCGAGCGGATGATCCAATCGACCGGGTTCTTCCGGGCGAAGGCTAATAATATTATGAAACTCGGGCATGACCTGTGCGAACGCTTCGACGGGGCCGTTCCCGGCAGGCTGGATGATCTTGTCGGGCTGCCCGGAGTGGGGCGGAAGACGGCCAACGTCGTCCTCGGAAACGCCTTCGACGTCCCCGGGATCACCGTCGACACCCACTTCGGCCGGCTGGTCCGGCGGTTCGGCTGGACGGACGAGACCGACCCGGTGAAGGTCGAGAAGATCGTCGGCGGGCTGTTCCCGCGCAAGGACTGGACGATGCTCTCGCACCGGCTGATCTGGCACGGCCGCCGCGTCTGCCACGCCCGCCGCCCCGCCTGCGGCGCCTGCCCGCTGGCCCGGCTGTGCCCCGCGTACGGCGAGGGCCCGACCGACGCGGCCGCCGCCCGCAAGCTGGTGAAGGAGGGCCCGTTCTCGTGACCCTGACCGGCTTCGATCCCGCTTCGGGAAGCAACGGCGGCGCGGGCGGGTTGGGTAAGGCGTGACCGAGATCCCCTCCTCGCATCCCGCCTGGCTCGACCGCTTCTGCAGGGCCGCCCCGCACATGACGGTGCCGCCGATGCTGAGCCCCGAGCCCGAGCCCGGCGCGCGCGCCGCGGCGGTCCTGATCCTGTTCGGCGAGGGCCCCGAGGGACCGGACATCCTGCTCACCGAGCGCGCCGCCACGCTCAACAAGCACGCCGGCCAGCCCGCGTTCCCCGGCGGCCGCATCGACCCCGACGACGGCGGCCCGGTCGAGGCCGCGCTGCGCGAGGCCTGGGAGGAGGCCGGGGTCGAGCGGGCCGGCGTGGACGTGCTGGCCACGCTCCCCGAGCTCTACCTGCGGCACAGCCGGCACCGCGTCACACCGGTCGCCGCGTGGTGGCGCGAGCCGTCCGAGATCGCCCCCGGCCACCCCGGCGAGGTCGCCACCGTCGCCCGCGTCCCGATCGCCGAACTGGTCGACCCGGCCAACCGGCTGATGGTGCGGGACCCGTCCGGGGTCAGGCTCGGCCCGGCGTTCGAGGTCCGCGACATGCTCGTGTGGGGCTTCACCGCGGGGCTGCTCACCGAGGTGCTGGACGCCGGCGGCTGGAACCGCCCCTGGGACACCGGACGCGTCGAGGACCTGCCGCAGAAGGTGCTGGACCTCGCGTCCCGCGACTGAGCCCGGGTGGTTTTGATCACCCCGGCCGGGTGCCCGGCCGCGGTGCGGCGACCCTCGTCCGACCGGCGATCCCGTACCGTACGCGGCCGGGAACGGCCGCGCATCGCACCAGACGGCGAGATAAGGACGCACAATCTGGTACAGCGAGGGGACGTGCGGCGGGCCGTTCGCGCTATACGGTGAAGCGGTGCTGGGCGACCACCTTCTGGACCTGATACTGCTCGTGCTCGTCGTGCTGTTCGCAGTCTCGGGGTACCGGCAGGGCTTCATCGTGAGCCTGCTGAGCTTCGGTGGCTTCGTCGGCGGGGGCGTCATAGGCGTGCTCATCGCGCCGCCGATCGCCGAGGCGGCCGTGGACGGCGCCGCGCAGCAGGCGCTGCTGGCGATCGTCATCGCGTTCCTGTCCGCGACCCTCGGGCAGCTGATCGCGTCCTCCGTGGGCGCCGTGCTGCGCAACCGCGTGACCGGCGACAACGCGCGGGCGGCCGACGCCGCCGGCGGTGCCGTCGTCAGCTCGCTGTCGCTGCTGATCGTCGCCTGGTTCTTCGGCAGCCTGGTGGCCGGCTCGGAGTTCAAGCCGGTCCGCACCCAGGTGAACGGCTCCACCATCATCAACGGCATCGACAGCGTGATGCCGTCGCAGGCGGCGACCTGGTTCGCCTCGTTCCAGGGGTTCGTGAAGGCCAGCGAGTTCCCGCAGGTCTTCAACGGGCTCGGCGGCGAGTCGGTGGTCGAGGTGCCGCCGCCGGACGACGCCATCCTCGACACCCCGGCGCTGCAGGCCGCCAAGCGCAGCATCGTCAAGGTCGAGAGCACCGCCCCGCAGTGCCAGCGCAAGATCGAGGGCACCGGGTTCGTGTACGCCAAGGACCGCGTGATGACGAACGCGCACGTCGTCGCCGGCGCCCGCGGCCAGTCCGTGATCGCCTCGCTGAGCGGCGCGCGGGACCGCGGCCGGGTCGTCCTGTACGACCCCAAGCGCGACATCGCCGTCCTGCACGTGCCCGGCCTGGACGCGCCGCCGCTGAAGTTCGCCGGCGAGGCCAAGGTGCGGGACGACGCGATCATCGCCGGCTTCCCGAAGAACCACCCGTTCACCGCGAGCGCGGCGCGGATCCGCGCCCGGCAGACCGCCAAGGGCCCGGACATCTACCACGCCGGCCAGGTCAGCCGGGAGATCTACGCGATCCGCGGCACGGTCGAGCCGGGCAACTCCGGCGGCCCGCTGCTGGCCCGCGACGGCACCGTGTTCGGCGTGATCTTCGCGGCCGCGCTGGACGCGCCGGCCACCGGCTACGC
Source organism: Spirillospora sp. NPDC029432 (assembly GCF_040703975.1). Classification (NCBI taxonomy): domain Bacteria; kingdom Bacillati; phylum Actinomycetota; class Actinomycetes; order Streptosporangiales; family Thermomonosporaceae; genus Spirillospora; species Spirillospora sp. NPDC029432. The sequence goes on along the minus strand of NZ_JBEZWH010000075.1, from coordinate 6,397 downwards.
GCTCACCGCCGAGGAGGTCGCCCCGGACGCCCGCGCCGGCGCCGCCACCACGACTCCGGTCTCGACCCAGAGCTGCTCCGACTGACCTCGCGGCCGGCGGGGTGGCCGGTTGCGGTTACGTTTCCGGTCGTCCGGAACGTGTCAGCCGCAGCGCGATGCGGAGGCCGGGGCCGTCCGCCGCGTTCTCCGCTGTTTCCGCGATGCGGCGGGCCTCCGCGACGATTCCGGTGGCGTCGATGCCGTACGGCGCGTTCCGCGAGTGCTCCTCGATGCGGTCGGCGGCCCGTTCCAGAAGCGCTCGCGCTCCGCGCGCGTTGCCGCGCCGTACGTGCGTGATGCCCACCGCCACCTGGGCGAGGCCGCGCCACAGCTCGCGCTCCTCCTCAGGCGCGGCTTTCCACGCCGCCTCCAGGACTTCGTGGGCGTGGAACGGCCTGTCCTCGTCCAGGAGCCGCTGAGCCTGCTCCAGAGCCTCCGTGGGCGTCACGGTCAGGTCGTCGGGCATGGTGGGCGTTCCGGCGGCGCCTCGGGGCAGTGGGCGCCCGTACGCGTCGCGCGGCCGGGCATTGCGCGGCCGCCCCGTCTCGTCGCGATCCCGCATGCCCCCATTGTGGGCGACAAGTGGAAGGCGGGTGCCGTCCGGGTCAGTGCTCCGGTTCGGGGTCGTTCAGCCAGCCGAGGAGTTGAGTGTCGAACGCGCGTGGGCGTTCCTGGTGGGGGAAGTGGCCGGCGCCGTCGATGAGCTTCCACCGGTACGGCGCCTCGACGTACCGGCCGGACCCCTGCGCGCTCGCCGGAAGCGTGCACGGGTCCAGGGAGCCGTGCAGTTGCAGGGTGGGCACCTGGATGGGCGTGCGCATGCGGTGCGCGTAGCGGATGCCGTCAGGGCGCGGCTGGGACCGGATGAACCAGCGGTGGTATTCGAGAGCGCAGTGGATCGTGCCCGGGATCTGCATCGCGTCCCGTACGAGCCGTTCGGTCTTCTCGTCCGGCCACCCTGGGCCCGACCATTCGTGCAGGAGGCGTCCCAGGAATTCGGCGTCGTTCTTGATGAGGCGCCGTTCGGGCCACATGGGCATCTGGTAGCCGAAGATGTGGCGCGTCGCCCAGCCCTGGCCGCGCGGATCGCTCCGTACGGCCTGGCGCAGGCGGAGCGGATGGGGTGCGCTGACCACAGCGAGGCGCTGGACCACCTTCGGGTGGTACACGGCCATCGTCCAGGCGAGCAGCCCGCCCCAGTCATGGCCCACCACGATGGCGTTCGCCTCGCCGAGCGCCCGTACGAGACCGGCGGCGTCACCGGCGAGCGTGACCAGGTCGTACCCGCGTGGGGGCTTGTCGCTGCCGCCGTACCCGCGGAGGTCCACCGCCGCCGCCCGGTAGCCCGCCGCGGCGAGGGACACCAGCTGGTTGTGCCACGACCACCAGAACTCGGGGAAGCCGTGCAGCAGCAGCACGAGCGGCCCCTCACCGGCCTCCGCGACGTGGAACCGGGTGCCCCCGGCGCTGACCGTGCGGTGGGTCCAGGGGCCGTCGACCTCGACGATGGACGAGCCGAACGCGGGCATGGTCGGTCAGTCCGTCAACGCTGGAGTGTCGGCGCCGTCGCCTCGGCGGCGCAGCGCGGCGAAGTCGTCCTTGAGGGTCTTGCGGGTCCGCTTCGCCCCCTCGATCTTCTTGATCCGCCAGTAGCCGATCGCGATCAGGGCCAGCGCCAGCGCCAGGTAGACGCCCGCGACGATCAGGAACGCCGCCCAGTGCCAGACGCCCAGCGCGACCAGCCCGTACGCCGCCGCGATCGACAGCAGGATCACGATCAGCCCGGCGATCAGGCCCGCCACGCCGAACATGACGCTGCCCAGAGCGGCCTTCTTGGCGTCGCCCTTCAGCTCCATCTTGGCCAGGTCGATCTCCGCCCTGACCAGGTCGGAGACGTTGCTCGACGCCAGCGCGACGAGTTCGCCGAGGGACTTGTCCTCGACGCGTTCGCCCGGGAGTGCCTCGGACATTCGCTCTCTCCTTCCAGGCGGCCACCGAGGCGAGGAGGCCCGCTATCAGGACCGCTGTCGTCACTCTCTCGAATTGTGCGGGGTCGGTATAGGCCAAACCGCCGTACAGCAGAGAAACGGTGAAACCGGCCCCGGCCCTTTGCGACCGCCCTATACGGCGGCGCCCTACGGCCGGGTTCCGCCGGAGACGCCCACGAACTTACCGATCACCGGCCCGGTGGTCACACCCAGGGGCGACCCGGGCGGCCGCCCCCATGGGGAGCGGCCGCCCGGAACCCGCCTCGGCACGCGCCGGTCGTCAGCCGTCGGACTTGGACGCGGGCAGCTTCTCGGAGATCAGGTCCATCACCGTGCTGTCGGCCAGCGTGGTGACGTCCCCGATGCTGCGGTTCTCCGCCACGTCCCGCAGCAGCCGACGCATGATCTTGCCGGACCGGGTCTTGGGCAGCTCCGGAACGATCATGATCTGCCGGGGCTTGGCGATCGGGCCGAGCGTCTTGGCGACATGGTCGCGCAGCTCCTTGAGGAACTCCTCGCCCTCCACCTCGCCGCCCGCGCTGCCGCGCGGGATCACGAACGACACGATCGCCTGCCCGGTCACCGGGTCGGTCGCGCCCACCACGGCCGCCTCGGCGACCTTCGGGTGCGACACCAGCGCCGACTCCACCTCCGTCGTGGAGATGTTGTGGCCCGACACGAGCATGACGTCGTCCACCCGGCCCAGCAGCCAGAAGTCGCCGTCGTCGTCCTTCTTGGCGCCGTCCCCGGCGAAGTACAGGCCCTCGAACCGCGACCAGTACGTCTTCACGAACCGCTCGTCGTCGCCCCAGATCGTGCGCAGCATCGACGGCCACGGCTCCTTGACCACCAGGAACCCGCCGCCGCCGTTCGGCACCGACCGGCCCTGGTCGTCCACCACGTCCGCCGCGATGCCCGGCAGCGGCGTCATCGCCGCGCCCGGCTTGGCCGCCGTGACGCCCGGCAGCGGACTGATCATGATGCCGCCGGTCTCGGTCTGCCACCACGTGTCGACCACGGGCGCGCGCCCGCCGCCGATGTTGTCGCGGTACCAGACGTACGCCTCGGGGTTGATGGGCTCGCCCACGCTGCCCAGGACGCGCAGCGACGACAGGTCGAACTCGGCCGGGATCTCGTCGCCCCACTTCATGCAGGTGCGGATCGCGGTCGGCGCCGTGTAGAAGATGGACACCTTGTACTTCTGGATGACCTCCCACCAGCGCCCCTTGTGCGGGGTGTCGGGGGTGCCCTCGTAGATGACGCTGGTGGCGCCGTTGGCGAGCGGCCCGTACACGATGTACGAGTGCCCGGTCACCCAGCCGATGTCGGCCGAGCACCAGTACACGTCGGTCTCCGGCTTCAGGTCGAACACCGCGTGGTGGGTGTACGCGACCTGCGTCAGGTAACCGCCGGACGTGTGCAGGATGCCCTTGGGCTTACCCGTCGTACCGGACGTGTACAGGATGTACAGCGGGTGCTCGGCGTCGTGGGCCTCCGCCTTGTGCTCCTCGCTCTGCCGCTCCACCAGGTCGTGCCACCACACGTCCCTGTCATGGGCGGCGACGTCCTCGCCCGTACGGCGGACCACGACGACCTTGGTGATGGACGGCGTCCCCTCCACGGCCTCGTCCACGATGGACTTCAGGGCCGACGGCTTGCCGCGCCGGAAACCGCCGTCCGCGGTGACGACCACCTTGGCCTCGGCGTCGTTGATGCGGGTCCGCAGGGCCTCCGCGGAGAAGCCGCCGAACACGACCGAGTGGGTCGCCCCGATACGCGCGCACGCGAGCATCGAGATGGGCAGCTCCGGGATCATCGGCAGGTAGATGGCGACCCGGTCGCCCTTCCTGACGCCGAGCTCCAGCAGGGCGTTCGCCGCCTTGTTCACCTCGCGCTGGAGGTCGGCGTAGGTGAGCGTACGGCTGTCGCCCGGCTCGCCCTCCCAGTGGAAGGCGACCTTGGCGCCCTTGCCCGCCTCCACATGGCGGTCGACGCAGTTGTACGCCACGTTCAGCTCGCCGCCCACGAACCACTTCGCGAACGGCGGGTTGTTCCAGTCGAGGACCTCGTCCCAAGGCTTGGACCAGCTCAGCCGCTCCGCCTGGCGGGCCCAGAAGGCCTGCGGGTCGGCGGCGGCCTCCTCGTACGCCTCGGCCTTGACGTTCGCGGCCTCCGCGAGGTCGGCCGGGGGAGGGAAGCGCCGCGTCTCCTGCAACAGGTTCGACAGTGTTTCTTGACTCTGGCTCAACGCGTACTCCTTTGTTGCGAGAGGAAGGCGCCCGGTGAGACCCACTTCACCAGGGATGTTGCCGACTCACAAGCCGCCCGTTCCGCCGGATGCCCGGGATACGACCGTTCCCCGGGGCGGTGACGTGGGAACACCGGCGACCGCATAGGGTCGGGCGCGTGACCGACGCCCTTGCCCAAGTAGCGAATCTGCCCGGTGTGGCCGAGGCGGTCGCGGACGCCCGAACCGCCGTCGACAGGCTGCTCGGGCACCGCATCCTCCGTCGGCGCAGCGCGGAGGTGTCCACGGAGTCCGCCCTACGGGGGGCGCGTGCGACCGCCGTACTGGAAGGCGCCTCGGTCACTCTGGAGGAGCTGCGCAGCACGGAGAACCCGTCGGATCCGACCGTGCAGGGGGCGCTGCGGGTGTCAGCGGAGCTCGGCTCCCTCGCGGAGACCTGGCGGCAGGCGCCGCGCCAGGTCCTGGCCCGCCTCCACGTGCTGGCCGCCGCGGACGCCGTCGACAGCGCCGATCTGGGCCGGCCCCGCGCCGACCGGGCGGCCAAGGACCCGCTCGGCCTGGGCGAGCCGCCGGCCCCGGCCGAGGTCGCCGCCCGCCTGGACATGCTGAGCGGCCTCCTCACCGGTCCCACGAAGGCCCCGGCCCTGGTCGTCGCCGCGATCGCGCACGGCGAGCTGCTGACGCTGCGCCCGTTCGGCTGGGGGGACGGCATCGTCGCGCGGGCCGCGGAACGCCTCACGCTGGTCGCTCGCGGCCTGGACCCCAAGTCCCTCACCGCACCCGAGGTCGGCCACGCGGAACTCGCCGACGGCTACGTCAGCGCCTTGCGGGGGTATGCCACCGGGACGCAGGAGGGCGTCGCCGGCTGGATCCGCCACTGCGCCGACGCGACCGCCGCCGCGGCGCGCGACTCGCAGGCCATCTGCGAGGCCTTCCTTCGTGGCTGAGGGCCACTGAGGGCCGCTGAGGGCCGCTGAGGGCCACTGACTCCTGCTGCCGGCGCAACCGAGCCCTTTCCGGAAAGTAAGCCTCGCGGTCGCGCCACGCCGTCGTGACCTCACGGGCGCCGTTGTGATACGCGAATGTGACTGATCGTCCCGGGCATAGCGAACGGCGCCCCTCGCTGCGGGACGCCGTCGCCAGTCACGTCACACCGGGTTACCAAGCGTGCACCTCATATTCGTAGGAGCGGGACAAGCCCGTCACTACGCGCCTCCCGCGGCTGGTCGCGCGTGGGTGCCCGGCTGCCGTGCTCGGACACTTGGTCCGTAACTCCTGTCTACGCCTTATTTGCCCTGATGACAAGCCCCTATTCGGTAAGCGTCGGCCCCAAAGCCGTACCCGTCCCTCCGGACGCCGCCGACGCCAGACCGCCATTCCGGGAGATACCGTCTCAACTCCGGCACATCCCGGAATCGATCACGCAGTGTGATCGATTCTTTATGTCGGCGATCTCGTCCCGTGCCGGAAGGATCTTTAGATCTGCTGTACGCTCCCAACCTCGCCCAGGGCTTTCCCGGCGGTTCTCCGGCGGGAGCGGCGAAGCGCCTACGACGTCACGCGGCTCGCAGGGTGGGATCCTCTCCACCAGGTGTAAGAAAGCATGACCCGGCAGGACGACTTTGCCGCTCGACGGAACTCTGGACGATCGGGCAGCATATGTTGTATCTGCCTACACTGGAGACAGAGACTTTGCCACGTCTATAGATCGAACCGGCATCCGCTTAGTTCGATCTTCCGAGGCTTTCTAGGGAAACGGGCCGGCTCTACCCCCCCGGAGCCGGACCGTTCGGCGACCCCCGCTCTCCCCCCCGGCGGGGGTCGTCGCATGTCCGGGTGGGTTTTCTTCCCTCTTTCGGCGGTAAGCGCACCGCGTCGGCGCCGATGGGGCGAGATGTTGTCATGCTCACGACTTGTTACTCAAGGTAGCCATCGCACTGCTCTACGGGGGTCGCACAGGAGCTGTGCGGGACTCGCCCGTAAGGGTGGCGGCGATATTCACAGCCTCTGACGCGTCCACAGTTTTCGACCAAGATCCACACGATTTCCAGGATCGCTGCACCGTGATTCTCACGCGCTCCGTTCGCGGCCGGTTCATCGCCGGGTTCCGTTTGTCGGACGC
>NZ_JBEZWH010000074.1:6282-38533 GCF_040703975.1 Spirillospora sp. NPDC029432 | reverse complement strand
GCCGGCCCGGCCGGGCGCGGGCGCCGCGGGCGCCAGGCGATCGCGATCGTCCCCGGAGACCGGGACGTCGTCCGCGGGCCCGTCTTCGCCGCCGCCCCGGGAACGCAGGAGGGCGGCCAGGGCCGTCGTGATCGGCACGGCGGCGATCAGGCCGATGGTGCCGGCGGCGCTGCGGACGATCTCGGTGGCCAGCGCGGGCCCGGTCAGGACCTCGCCCAGCGGCTGCCGGCCGATGCTCAGCAGCAGCAACAGCGGCAGCGACGCCCCGGCGTACGCGAGGATCACCGTGTTGATCACCGAGGCGATGTGCGCGCGGCCGATCCGGGCCCCCGCCTTGTACAGCTGGGCGAACCGGTAGGCGGGATTGGCGCGCGCCAGTTCGGTGACGGTGGCGGACTGGGTGACGGTGACGTCGTCCAGCACGCCCAGCGCCCCGATGATGATGCTGGCCAGCAGGAGACCCTGGCTGTTGACGCTGTGGCTGATGTCCAGGTTCAGCGAGCTCTCGTCGGTGATCCCGGACAGGTGCGCCAGGTCGATCGCCACCGTCGCCAGCACCCCGGTCAGGGTCAGGCTGGCGATGGTGCCGATCACCGCGATCGAGGTGGCCATCGTGAACCCGTGCGTCAGGTACAGCACCGTCAGCATGATCGCCGCCGCGCACACCACCGCGGCCGGCAGCGGCGGGCTCCCGGCCAGGATCGCCGGGATCAGGAACTTCAGCAGCAGCACGAACGTGACCGCCAGCCCCAGCAGCGCGGTCAGCCCCCGCAGCCGCCCGAACGCGACCACCGCCAGCGCGAACGCCGCGCCGATCAGCCACAGCGGGCTCGACCTGTCGTGATCGGACAGCTGGTACGGGCTCGCGCCGGGAACGCCGCCGGAGTCGGGCGCGTGCAGCAGCACCACCTTCTCCCCGGCGGTGAACACCGCGGTGCCGGGCCCGCTGGGCAGTTCGGTGCTCACGACCCGGCCGGCGTCGCCGCCGGAGGTCAGCTGCACCCGGGCGGTGCCGCAGCGGCGCGGATCGGTCGGCGGCGCGTCGGTGGCCGGCTCGCCGGGCGGCGCCGCCTGCACCTGCTTGGGGCACGGCTTGAGATCGACGCCCACGATCGTGCCGGACACCTTCGTCAGCGCCGACCCCGCCGCGGGCGGCGCCTTGGGCTCGTCCGGCCACATCAGCAGCACCGCCGCGAGGGTGGCCACCGCGACCGGGACGATGACGGCCAGCACCGCGATCCGCACCGGCCGCGGCGCCTTCGGCACCCCGCCGCCGTGGCCGTGGGTTCCGTGCGCGTGGTTCCCGCCCATCTCCCGCCGCTCCTCGCAGCCGTCCGCCGATTCGGCACCGACCGGGTCCGCGCCGCCACGGCCATCATCGCGTTCACCGGTGGGACGGGCGCGCATCGGCCGCGTCACCCTGCCCGGCCCGTACGCCGTCGCTCGCGTCCGAGGGATCCGCATGCCGCCGCGGACCGGGCACCAGAGGTGGGACCTGCCGGCGGGGGTCGCTGCTCTGCGAGAGCCTATACCGCCAAGGTCCGTGCCGTTCCTCCTCAGCGCCGGATCGGGACGACCGTGACGGCCGCCGGATCCGTCTCGTCCGGCTGCGCGAAGGCGGCGACGAAACCGTGCCCGCCGGTCGCGGCCAGGCCCGTGTAGTCCCCGAGGAAGAACCCCGGCGGGCCGATCTCGGCGAGGAAGGGAGCGCGCCGCATGTCGAAGGACCGGCCGGTGAGCCGGGTCTCCGTACCGGATCCGCTCCGGGACGCGCAGTTCCGCGCCGGGACGGGACGGCAGGTCACCAGCCAGCGGTCGGTCCGCAGGCCGGCCGCGGCGTCGTTGTGCCGGAGATCGAAGTAGTCGACCGCGAGGGTGCCGTCCGCGGCGACGGCGACCGAGGCGTTGAACGCCTGCTGGTCGCCGGCCGGGATGCCCGCCGGCGTGCGGTTGACCCGTACCGGTTCCGACCAGGTGCGCCCGCCGTCGGCCGAGGACGACAGCGCGATCGCGTCCGCCCGTCCGCCGCTGAACCGGGCGTCCTGCCACACCAGGTGGATCCGGTCGCCGCCTGGGGCGACGGCGGCGTCGGTGAGCATCGCACTGCCGCTGGCGACCGGGTCCCGCGGGGACTGCGGGTCGGTGACCCCGGCCGAGCGCATCTCCGCGACCAGGATCGGCTCCGACCAGGTGCCGCCGTGGTCGCGGGACCGCATCACCGCGGCGTGCCGCACCGGCCGGTCGCCGGACAGGTCGACCAGCGTGAAGGTGTTCACCAGGGTCCCGTCGCCCTGCACCAGCAGCTGGTGCCCGGTGGTGAGCCGGTCGGTGCCCGCGTCGAAGGTCGTCCGCGGCCGCCAGCTCCGCCCGGCGTCGTCGCTGGTGGCGAACACCACCGAGCCGCCGAACGGCCGCCTCTGCTCGCGCGGCTCGACGATCTTCGGTACGACGGCGTGGACGCGGCCGGGGCGGTGCGGGTCGGCCGCGATGGCGCCGCCCACGAACGTCCCGCGCTCCGGGTCCGCCTCCGCCACGATGGTGACGGGCCGGGTCCAGGTGCGGCCTCCATCGTGCGAGCGGGCGGTGATGAGGCCGCTCGGCGTGGTCGCCGGCGCGTCGAAGACGTGGGCGGACAGGTGCAGGACCCCTGTCGGCCCGAACGACAGCCACACGTCGTCGACGTAGTCGAACGCCCCGCCCGTACAGCGAGCGGTCGCGGGGACGACCGTGCGGCTCCAGCTGCGGCCGCCGTCGGTGCTCACACCCGCGACCAGGCCGCGGAACCGGTCCTGCGTCCACACCGCCGCCAGGTGGCGGGGGCCGAGCGGGCTGACCGCCACGGCCGGTTCCAGCGCTCCCGCGGGCAGCACGCCGTCCAGCCCGGCGGGCGGGCAGTCGGCGAACGGACTCGGCCCGGAGAGCCGCACCGAACCGGCACCGCCCGCCGGGATTCTCGATCCACTCTCGCCCGGCGCCGCAGCGGACAACACGCACAACCCGGCACAGCACGCCGCGGCGACCGCTCGTCCTCGCATCACGCCTCCCGCAGGGGAACAGCCACGTCGACCTGCCGCAGACCCTGCCGACCAGGTACGCCCGCCGGCATCCCACGGGCGTCGTATCCGTTCCTGCTCCCCCCGGAGTAGCGCCGGCCGTCCCCGGAGCAGCCGCACGGCGGCCGGGCGGCGGATCAGCCGGCGGTGGGAAGCCGGAAGGCGCGGGTGCGGGTGGCGGCGCAGCGCGGGCAGGTGCCGAAGTAGTGGGAGACCGGCTCGCCGCCGGCCTCCGCCACGGCGTTCCGCCAGGCGCAGCGGATCTCGCCGCAACGGGCGCACGGCCGCCGGACGACGGCGGCGAGCGCCTCCGTGCCGCTCGCCGCGGGCGGCGGCTCTCCGGCCGACTGGTCGTGATCTTGCTCCGGAGCGGCCGCCCCGTGGAGGCGGCCGTTCTCCCAGTACGGCATGTCGGCGGGCAGGCACCCCTGGACGGCGCAGGACGCGCAGTTCCGCGGCCCGGTGTTGTTGGCTCAGCATGCCAGGCAGCCGTAACCGGAGTAGGAGCCCGGCCGGCGGAAGGTGTGCGGGGGCGTACCCGGTCCCCTCGCACTCCGGGCAGACGCCCAGCCCGTCGCATTCGTCGCACAGCACCGAACCCCAGAGGGTGATCATAGTGTGGCGCGGCTGAGGCCGTTCCGGCGCGTCGGGCCCGAACACCACGGGCGTCCAGCCGGTGACGTGCAGGACGCCGGGGCCGGCGCCCTCGTACACGCGGACCTGGAACGCCTCGCGGGTGGCGTACGCCCAGCTTTCCCCGTGGAACGCGACCGGCCGCCGCGCCGTCCAGCCCGCATCGCCGAGCGCACGGAGGCTTACATGAGCAGGCTCAGCAGCAGGACGAACACCAGCCCGGACACGGAGATGACCGTCTCCATCAGCGACCAGGTCTTGATGTTCTGCCCGACGCTCAGCCCGAAGTACTCCTTGACCAGCCAGAACCCGGCGTCGTTGACGTGCGAGAAGAACAGCGAGCCGGCGCCGATGGCGAGGACGAGCAGCGAGGTCTCGCCGGTGCTCAGCGTGGGGACGAGCGGTGCCATGATCCCGGACGCGGTGACGGTGGCGACGGTCGCCGAGCCGGTGGCGAGCCGGATCAGCACGGCGGCGACCCAGGCGAGGAGCATGACCGACAGCCCGCTGTCGGCCATCCAGTCCGCGACGAGCTTGCCGATCCCGGTGTCGATGAGGGTCTGCTTGAAGCCGCCGCCGGCGGCGACGATGAGCAGGATGCCGGCGATGGGCGGCAGCGACTTCTCCAGGGACTTCGCGATGGTCCCGCGGTCCATGCCGGAGCCGAGGCCGAGGGTGAACATGGCGACGACGACGGCGATGAGCAGCGCTACCAGCGGGGTGCCCAGGTTGTCGAGGACGGTGCGGATCCGGCTGTCCTCGGCGGCGAAGATGTCGGCCAGCGCCTTGCCCATCATGAGCACGACCGGCAGCAGCACGGTGGCGAGGGTGAGGCCGAACGAGGGCCGCCGGCGCTCGGACTCGCCCTTCCCGGCCGCGTCCGGGCCGGCCGTCGCGGTGCCGGTCTCGTACAGCTCCGGCGCCGGGACCGGCACCCAGCGGGCGGCGTAGCGGGCGAACAGCGGGCCGGACAGCGCGATGGTGGGCAGCGCGACGAGCACGCCGAGGCCCAGCGTGACGCCGAGGTCGGCCTTGAGGGCGTCGATGGCGACCAGCGGGCCGGGGTGCGGGGGGACCAGGCCGTGCATGGCCGACAGCCCGGCCAGCGCGGGGATGCCGATCTGGATCAGCGACAGCCCGGACCGGCGGGCCACCAGGAAGATCACCGGCATCAGCAGGACCAGGCCGATCTCGAAGAACATCGGCAGGCCGATCAGCGCGCCGACCAGGGCCATCGCCCAGGGCAGGGCGCGGCGCCCGGCACGGCCGACGATGGTGTCGACGATCTGGTCGGCCCCGCCGCTGTCGGCGAGCAGCTTGCCGAACATCGCGCCGAGCGCGATCAGGGCGCCGACGCTCGCGGCGGTGCTGCCGAACCCTTCGCCGAACCCGGTGACGGTGTCGGCCGTGGGCAGCCCGGCGACGAGGCCGACGGTCAGCGAACCGAGGGTCAGGCTCAGGAACGGGTGCACCTTGAGCCAGGTGATGGACAGGACGATCAGCGCGATGCCGAGGAGGGCGGCCAGGACGAGCTGGCCGCCGCCGGCGATGGGCTGTTCCGGCGGGGCGAGGGCGAGGAGGTTCATCGGCGGGCCTTCTGGGACTCAGGGGGCGGAGGGGGAGGCGCCGGGCCGGGGGGACGCGGCGAGGTAGGCGTCGACGAGGTCGCCGACGGGGGTGTCGAGGTCGAGGACGATGCCGCGCTCGCCCGGTTCGAGCGGCTCCAGGGCCTCGAACTGGGAGTCGACGAGCGCGGCGGGCATGAAGTGGCCCGGGCGGGCGGCCACCCGCCGCCGTACCACCTCGGGGTCGCCGTCGAGGTGCACGAACTCCACGGCGGGCGCGTACTCCCGCAGCAGGTCGCGGTAGGCGCGCTTGAGCGCCGAGCAGCCGACCGCGCCGCCGGAGCCCGCGTGCCCGGCGAGCCAGCCGCCGATGGCGCGCAGCCACGGCAGGCGGTCGGCGTCGTCGAGGGGGACGCCGGCCGACATCTTGGCGATGTTGGCCGCCGGGTGGAAGTCGTCGGCGTCGGCGAACGGCACGCCGAGCCGCCGGGCGAGCGCGGTGCCGAACGTGGTCTTGCCGGAACCCGACACGCCCATGACGACCAGCAGGGGAGCGGCCGGCGCGGGAGCGGGGGTGGGATGCATCTGGAGCCTTTCAGGGCCTTTCAGCTGATGTTTGGACGAGTTTGGCATGACTCATCTGCTCTGAGAAGACGTCAACCTCAATAAATCAGATCTTTACCCGGATATTCGCGCCCAGCAGGGCAAACATGTGATGATTGGGCGCCATGGGGGACAACGATCCGGCCGGGCTGCACGGCAGCGTTCTCGACCGGCTCGGCGTGGCGATCACCTCGGGTGAGCTCGCGCCGGGCCTGGTGCTGCGGATCGAGCAGCTGGAGGCCCGCTTCGGGGTGTCGCGGTCGGTGGTCCGCGAGGCGATCCGGGTGCTGGAGTCCATGGGCATGGTCAGCAGCCGGCGCCGGGTCGGGGTCACCGTCGCCGAGCGCGCGGGCTGGAACCTCTTCGACCCCCGGATCATCGGCTGGCGGCTCGCCGGCGACGGGCGCGACGAGCAGCTGAGGTCGCTGAGCGAGCTGCGCCGCGGCGTCGAGCCGGTGGCCGCGGCGCTCGCCGCCCGGCGCGCGACCCCCGCCCAGTGCGGCACGCTGACCGGCTCGGTCATGCAGATGGCGGTGCACGGCCGGTCGGGCGACCTGGAGGCCTACCTGGAGGCCGACATCGTCTTCCATCGGACGCTGCTGGAGGCGTCCGGCAACGAGATGCTGGGATCGCTGGGGGACGTGGTGGCCGCCGTCCTGGCCGGGCGGACCCACCACCACCTGATGCCCGCCCGCCCGGAGCCGGCGGCGATCGGCTGGCACGCGGAGGTCGCGCAGGCCGTCCAGGCCGGGGACGCCGCGGCCGCCGAGCGCGCGATGCGCGACATCGTCGAGGAGGCGACCCACGCGATGCTGAACGACGAGCGGGCGATCCTCGACCCGTCCTGACCCGTCTTGACCCGCCGGCCGGCCCGGACGCCGGCCTCCCGGGACGCACGGGGTTGACACGGAGCGTGTTCGCGCGTGAAGGTGGAGGCGTCTCCACTTCTAATACGTATTAGGAGACTTCGGCGACGGAGGGGCACAGTGGGCCGCAGCAGGAGTTCGCGTCCGCGGCAGGCGGACATCGCCCGGGAGGCCGGCGTCTCCCAGGCCACCGTCTCCCTGGTGATGAACGGCAAACCGGAGGCGGTCGGGATCGCGCCGGAGACCGTGCGCCGGGTACGGGAGGCCGCCGAGCGGCTGAGCTATGTCGCGAACCCGGCCGCGGTCCGCCTGGTCGGCAAGCGCAACCGGCTGCTGGGCGTCTACACCTTCGCCGCCACGTTCCCGGTGGACGTCCGCGACTCCTACTACCCGTTCCTGGCCGGCGTCGAGGAGCGGGCCGCCGGGCGGGGCTACGACCTGCTGATGTTCACCGCGTCGTCGGGCGCGCACGCGGACGCGCTCGCGCGGGTCCGGTTGGCCGACGGCTGCGTGCTGTTCGGCCGCGAGGCGTCCATCGCCATGATCGAGCGACTGCTCGACGACGGCTTCCCGATCGTCTACATCGGGCGGCGGGACGAGCTCGGCGACCGGATCCCGTACGTGGGAGCGGACTACGCGCGGGCGAGCGCAGAGGTGGTGCGCAGGCTCGCGGCGCTCGGCCACGAGCGGATCGCCTACCTGCGCGAGCCCGGCGACCAGCCGTCCACCGAGGACCGCGCGCGCGGCGTGCGGGCGGCCGGGGTGCCCGGCGTGCGGGTGCGGGCGGGCGGGCGGGTGGACTCCGGCTGGGTGCGCGCCCAGCACGCGGAGGGCGTCACCGCGTTCGTCGCCGAGACCGTCGAGCTGCACGCCTCGCTGACCGGGGCGCTCGCGGACGCCGGGCTGCGCCACCCGCGGGACGTCAGCGTCGCGATGCTCGGCGACGACGTCGCGCCCGCCCCCGGCGCGCCGGTGGTCAGCGGGTTCGCCCTGCCCCGCCGGGAGATGGGGCGGCAGGCCGCCGACCTGCTGATCGACATGCTGGACGAGCGCCCGGGGCAGGGGCCGCGCCAGCGCCTCCTGACCTGCCCGCCGGTGGCCGGCGAGACCGCCGGGCCGGCGCGGCGGGCCCCGCTGGAAGGACCGGAATGACCGAACTGGACACCGATGTGCTCGTTGTCGGCGGCGGGCTCGGCGGCGTGGCCGCCGCGCTGGCCGCCTGCCGCGCCGGCCGCCGGGTGGTGCTCACCGAGCGGACGGACTGGATCGGCGGGCAGCTCACCAGCCAGGCGGTGCCCCCGGACGAGCACCCGTGGGTGGAGCGGTTCGGCGTCACCCGCTCGTACCGCGAGCTGCGCGAGGGCGTCCGCGCGTACTACCGCCGCTGGTACCCGCTGCGCGCCGAGGCGCGGGCCCATCCGGAGCTCAACCCGGGCGCCGGGCTGGTCAGCAAGCTGTGCCACGAGCCCCGCGTCGCGCTGGCCGTGCTGGAGGGCATGCTGGCGCCGCACCGCGCGGCGGGACGCCTCACCGTGCTGACCGAGACCGTTCCCGTGCGCGCCGACACCGACGGCGACGCGGTACGGGCCGTCGGCCTGCGCGGCCGGGACGGGCGGCTGGTCACGGTCACCGCGCCGTACGTCCTGGACGCCACGGAGGACGGCGCGCTGCTGCCGCTGACCGGCACCGAGTACGTGACCGGCGCGGAGGGCCGGGACGAGCACGGCGAGCCGCACGCCCCCGAGAAGGCGATGCCCGGCAACCAGCAGTCGTTCACGGTCTGCTTCGCCGTCGACCACCGGCCGGGAGAGGACCACACGATCGACCGCCCCGAACGGTACGGCTTCTGGCGCGACTACCGGCCCGCGTTCTGGCCGAACCGGCTGCTGGACTTCACCGCGCCCGACCCGAAGACGCTGGAGCCGGTGCGGCGCACGTTCACCCCGGACGCGGGCGGCGACCCCCTCGCCGTGTCGGCCGACCAGAGCCGGGAGGGCGGCGACCGGGAGCTGTGGACGTTCCGCCGCATCCTCGCCAGGGACCTGTTCACCGGCGTCGACTCCGACATCACGCTGGTGAACTGGCCGATGAACGACTACTGGCTCGGCGGGCTCGTCGACGTCGCCGAGGAGGACGCGCGGGCGCACCTGGAGGACGCGCGGCAGCTCAGCCTGTCGCTGCTCTACTGGCTGCAGACCGAGGCGCCGCGCGCGGACGGCGGCACCGGCCATCCCGGGCTGCGGCTCCGGCCGGACGTGGTGGGCACCGCCGACGGCCTGGCCAAGGCGCCGTACGTGCGGGAGTCCCGGCGGATCCGGGCGCTGCGGACGGTGACCGAGCACGATGTGGCGCTCGACATCGTCGGCCCGCGCGGCTCGACCCGGTACCCCGACTCGGTCGGCGTCGGCGCGTACCGGATCGACCTGCACCCGTCCACCGGCGGCGACGACTACATCGACATCGCGAGCACCCCGTTCGAGATCCCGCTGTCGGCGCTGCTGCCGGTCCGCACGGCCAACCTGCTGCCGGCGGCCAAGAACATCGGCACGACGCACATCACGAACGGCTGCTACCGGCTGCATCCGGTGGAGTGGAACATCGGCGAGGCCGCGGGCCTGCTGGCGGCGTTCTGCCTGCGCGCCGGGGAGCCGCCGGCGGCCGTGCACGGCGACGCCGGGCTGCTCGCGGAGTTCCAGCGCGTCCTGGACGGCGCGGGCGTCGAGCGGCACTGGCCGGACGTGAGGGGGTACTGACATGGACCGGAGCCGCAGGGCGGTGCTGCTGGCGGGCCTCGGCGGGGCCGCCGGGCTCGCGCTGGGCGGCTGCGCCGGCGAGACCGACCCGCTGGCGGGCAAGAGCACCGAGGTCCCGCGCCGGCCCACCACGATCCGGTGGTGGGTGAGCAGGCTGCCCGCCCACAGCGGCGACCTGCGGACGGACCTGATCGCCGGGTTCCGCCGGCACCATCCGCACATCGACGTGCGGCTGGTGCGGTCGCCGCAGGACACCAACGCCAACCGGGCCGCGCTCACCGCGCAGATCCTCGGCGGTTCCAGCTCGCCGGACCTGTACGAGGGCGACATCACCTGGGCGGCGCAGTTCGGGGACGCGAGCCTGGCGATGCCGCTGCGGACGCTGCTGCCCGCGGGCTTCTGGGACGCGTTCCCGCCGGCGCTGCGCGGCGCCGCGTCGTACAAGGGGCAGGAGTACTTCCTGCCGATGTACTCCGACCAGGGCTTCCTGCTGTACCGCCGGGACCTGCTGGCCAAGCACGGGCTGCGCGTCCCCGAGTCCTGGGAGGAACTGGAACGTTCCGCCCGGAAGCTGATCGAGGCCGGCGAGGTGCGCGGGGGCTGGTGTGGCAGGGCGCCGCGTACGAGGGCCTGACCGCGGTGGCCGCGGAGTTCCTCGCCGACGCCGGCGGGGCGATCACCGCGGACGGTGCCGCCGCCCTCGGGTCGGCCGCCTCCCGGAAGGCGATCGGGTTCCTGCACGGCCTGGTGGCCCGCGGGACGAGCCCGCGCGCCGTGTCCACCTTCCAGGAGCAGGACTCGATGCAGGCGTTCACGAACGGCCAGGCCGCCTTCCTGCGGAACTGGGCCTACGCCTACGGCAGCGCGAACGAGGCCGGGTCCGCCGTCAAGGGCAGGGTGGGCATCGCCGCGCGGCCGGGCTTCGACGGCATGCCGGCGCGGGGCAACGCCGTCCTGGGCGGCGCGGGCACCTACCTCAACCCGCACGGCGGGAACCTCGGCGCGGCGCTGGCGTTCGCCCGCTTCATCGCGGGCCCCGAAGGCCAGCGGATCTTCGCCACCCGGTCCGACCTGCTCCCGGCCGCGGGGCGGGCGGCCGGGGGGTCCTCGCCGGTCCTGGCGGCGGCCGCCGCCTCCACGCCGGTGGCCCGGCCCTCGTCCACCCGCCACTACCCGCAGGTCTCCAAGGCCGTCTACACCAACCTCAACGCCGCGATCGCGGGGTCGCGGACCGTACCGGACGCGATCGGGAACGCCGTGGACCAGATCGGCGACGCACTCGACGGGAGGGGCCTGTGAACGCGCGGAACGCGGCCTTCGGTCCGGAACGCCGCCTGGCGCGCACCGGCCGGCTCTACACGGCGCCGTCGCTGCTGGTGATCCTGGCGATCACCGTCTTCCCCATCGTGTTCTCCGTGGTGCTGAGCTTCGCCGAGGTGCGCCTCACCCTGAACGGCTTCCAGGTGGAGCGGCTCACGCTCGGCAACTACGACGCCATGCTCGGCAGCGGCGAGTGGTGGTACGCGCTGCTGTTCACCGCCGGCTACACGGCGGTCACCGTCGCCGTGGAACTGGCGCTGGGCATCATGGCGGCGCTCGTCCTGGAACGGCTGGACGCGGCACGCGGCTGGATCATGGCGCTGCTGCTGATCCCGTGGTCGATGATCACCGTGGTCAGCGGCCAGCTGTGGGCCTTCGTGTACGACTCCACCTACGGCGCGGCGACCTGGTTCCTCGGCCTGTTCACCGGCTCACCACCGGTGATCATGGGGGATCCGGCGTCGGCGATCGCGGCGATGGCGGCGGCCGACATCTGGAAGACCACCCCGTTCGTGGCGATCATCGTGCTGTCGGGGCTGATGCTGATCCCGCGGGACGTCTACGAGTCGGCGGAGATCGACGGGGCCGGGCCGTGGACGACGTTCTGGCGGATCACCCTCCCGATGCTGCGCCCGACGCTGGCGATCGCGGTGCTGTTCCGGATCCTGCAGGCGTTCGGGCTGTTCGACCTCCCGTTCGTGCTGACCAGCGGCGGGCCGGGGACGTCCACGCAGTCGCTGGCGATGATGGGCTACACCGTGCTCTTCCAGGACCTCAACATCGGGCCGGGCGCGGCCATCGCCACCTCCACCGCCCTGATCGTGCTGCTCGCCTGCCTCGCGTTCATCAAGGTCTTCCGCTACCAGGTGGGCCGAGAGGAGATCCGATGACGTTCCGCCGGCGCCGGCACCGCGTGTTCAACCTGGTCAACCTCGGCGCGCTGATCATGGTCGCGGTCACCGCGCTGCCGCTGTACTGGCTGGCGGTCAACTCGTTCAAGACGCCGGCCGAGCTCGGGGCGAGCACCCCGACGGCCGTGCCGCACGAGGTCACCTTCGGCAACTACGCGCAGGCGTGGGTCGACAACGGCTTCGGGCGCTACCTGCTGAACAGCGTGGTCGTGTCGGTCAGCGCGACGGTGATCGTCCTGGTGCTGGCCACGTTCGCCGGGTACGCGCTCGGCCGGCTGGGCGTGCGCGGCAGCGGCCCGATCATGATCGGGCTGCTGATGATCTCGGTGTTCCCGTCGATCGCCGTGCTGGCACCGCTCTACCTGCTGGAACGGCAGCTCGGGCTGCTCAACAGCTACCAGGGGCTCGTGCTGCCGTACGTCGCCTTCCACCTGCCGTTCGCGATCTGGATCATGCGCGGCTACCTGGTCGGGCTGCCTCCGGAACTGGAGGAGGCGGCGCGGGTGGACGGCGCGGGCACCACCCGGACGCTGGTGTCGATCGTGCTGCCGCAGGCCCTGCCCGGGCTGTTCACCGCCGGGGTGTTCACGTTCACCGCGAGCTGGACGGAGTTCCTGATGGCGCTCACGTTCAACAGCGAGGACGCGTTCCGGACGGTCCCTGTCGGGATCGCCCTGTTCGGCACCCAGTACGAGGTGCCGTTCGGGGCCATCTTCGGCGCCGCGATGATGGCCACCGTCCCGATCGCGATCCTGGTGCTGGCGTTCCGCCGGACGGTCGTGTCCGGCCTGTCGTCCGGCGCGGTGAAGGGCTAGCCGGCGGGGCTCACCGCACGAACAGCGGCAGGGACCTGCGCGGCTCGAAGCCGAACGCGGCGCCCTTGCTGAACTTGGTGACCGCGACCTCGCCCGCCTCGCGCGCGGCGGTGTCGGTCAGGACGACCCGCGCCGTCCACTCGCTGGCGGTGCCGGCGGTCTCCACGTCCAGGTACGGGTTCGCGGCGCGGACGATCGCGCGCAGCGCGTCCGGAGTGTCCGGCGTGCACAGCGGGAGCCAGCCGCCGTCCTCGTGGGCGGGGGAGGACGACACCGTGATCGCCGCGCCGTCCCGGGAGAACTCCACGTACGGCCGCGGGTTCATCAGCGGGTGCAGCTCGATGAGGTAGGCCGCGTCCTCCGGTGTGCCGGCCAGGCCCATCGCCCGGTGCAGCCGCTCGGCCGCGACGCCCGCGTGCCCGATGAACTGCCGCAGCGTCACCCGCCGGAACAGATCCTCGTCGTCCCCGGCCCGCTTCCTGACGGCCAGGTGGAACGACAGGTTCAGCAGGTGGTTCTGGAGCGCGACCTCGTCGGCCATGCGCACCAGCGCCGAGTGGGAGAACGCCCCGAAGTCCAGGTCGCTGACCAGCGGCCCGCTGTAGTCGGCCTGGCCGTCCTCGCCCGGGTCGATGCCGTCGAGGACGAGCGTGGCGGCGCGCGAGCGCTGGTTGACGGCCAGAGCCGGGATGGGCTCGGCGCCGGGGGAGTCCGGGTCGATCTCCACCGTCCAGGCGCAGTGCGGGTGCCGGTCGGCCGGGGTCCGCGGCGGCCGGTGGACGGGCCGCATCCGCGCACGCGGGTTGGTGGCCACGGCCGTCGCGTCGAACGTGGGGTCCTCGATGTCGTGGCACATCTTCTCGACCATGCCCGCGCCCATCGGCTCCACGTCGAGCAGCGCCCCGCAGTGGTCGAGGTGGAACGCGCCGTGCCACCGGTCGGTGACGCTATAGCGGAAGTCCATGAACTGCGGCGGCGCGCCGATGTCGAGCTGCATGCCCTTGAAGATCGTCGGCACGTCGTCGCCCTCGAACGCCAGCGCCCGCTGCATCCGCCGGGTGTAGATCGGGCTCGCGGCCGCCCACTCCTCGATCGCGACCTGGGCCATCTCCTCCTCGCCCCATGCCTCCAGGCAGTACGGCATGCCGGCGCGGTCGATCAGATGACCGATCAGCAGCAGCTCCGGCACCAGCACGGCGAGCTGCTCGCGGCTCAGATGGTGGTAGCGACTCGGCATCGGCGTCCTTCCGGCGTGGGCGTCACCCCCAATCTAGGCAGTTGACTAGACACCTGTCCAGTAGATCGCCTCTACGCCGAGGGCAGCGCCGTGGCGGCCAGGACGATCCCGACGGACCCGAGCAGCGAGGCCATCGCCATGGCCCGCGCGAACACCGCCCGGCCGCGTCCGTGCGCCCACCCGTGCAGCGCCGCCGCCACCATCACGGCGGCGAAGAGCACCAGCTTGACGGCGAGCGTGCGGCCGTACCCGGGCTCGGCCAGCGACGCCCAGGTGACGTTGAAATGCCACGCCAGCGCGACCCCGGTGGCGATCTGGACGGGCAGGAACACGGCCACGGTGATCAGCCCGAACCGCCGCCCGATCCCGCCGAGCATCTCGGCGCGCTTGTCCGCGTCCAGCATCCGGCGGGCCATCGGCAGCACCACCAGCGACACGGCCAGCTGCCCGCCGACCCACAGGGCCGCCGAGAGGACGTGCAGGAAACGGACAAGGATCCACCAGCTCATCAGGTCACCTCGAAACCGCCGGGGGCGCGTTCCGGGTCGCCCGCGCGGCGCCGGGCCCGGGAACGGCGCCGTTCATACGTGCTGTCCACTCTTCTCCATGCCGACCGTCGGAAACTAGGGACTTTGGTCCCCCGGCCGCAAGATCCCCCGGGGCGGACGGCCCCGCCCGTCAGGTCGAGGCGGCCCAGCCGAGCGGGTTGGAGAACGACTCGCGGGAGATCCCCGACCCGGTGCTCGGGAAGCCCCCGAACCGCTCGTCGTACAGGTGCGCGAAGAGGTAGCACATCCGCTCGCACCAGGCGTCCGGCACCGCGACGCGCGCGTCGCGGGCGACCGCGGTGTAGAACTCGCGGCCGAGCGCCACGACGAAGCCGCGCGCGTACAGGAAGCCGTCGTCGGAGCCGTCGGTCACCGCGTGCAGCTCGGCGCTGTCGATGTCGTACAGCTTGCGCTCGGCGATCCGGTCGAACTCGGCCAGCTCCTCGGCGGGCAGCTCCCGGCCCGCGGCGGTCAGATTGTCCAGGAAGCCCTTCAGTGCGCCCTCCACGACGGACAGGGGCGGCTCGCCGTACAGAACCTCGTCACTCTCGGGGTCCCGCCGCGCGAGCTCCCGCCGCGCCCGCCCGACCTCGTCGCCCAGCGGCGCCCACGCCGCCTCCAGCAGCGCCCAGAAGCGCTCCTCGCCGTCCAGTCGCTGATCGTTCACGTCCGCCGCTCCCTCTCCCGCAGGTCCCGCTCTCCAGTGCCGAACACCAAAGCAGAGGGCACCGACAGTCCGGGCCGGTCCGGGCGCGGCGGACACCCCCGGTTCAGACGGTATTTGCCATATGGCAATCTTAGGCGGCGGGGAAACGGGCTCCGGAGCGAGCGGCCTCGAACACGTAGCGTCAGTTGCTCCGGGCCAAGTATTCTTCCCCGCTGGACGCCGTGGGCGACGAGTAGATGGGTGGCGACTTGGTCTTTTCCGGGACGGCCGGGGGACCGACCTCACCCGTGGGCGAGGCGGCGGAGCCGCCGGCGGTCGCGGGCGACGGAGCGGCGTCGATCGAGCTGCTCCTGGTGGAGGACGACGCGGGCGACGCGCTCCTGGTAGAGGAACTGCTGATCGACGGGAACGTGCCCAACCGGCTCACATGGGTGCGCTCGCTGGAGGAGGCGCGCGCGGAACTGGCCGGCGGCGGGCGCTCCCGCTGCGTCCTCCTCGACCTGCACCTGCCCGACGCGCAGGGGCTGGACGCGCTCAGGGTCGTGCTGGCCGAGGCGCCGGAGGCCGCGGTGATCGTCCTGACCGGGCTCGCCGAGGCCGAGGCCGGACTCGCGGCGGTCACGGCGGGCGCGCAGGACTACCTGGTCAAGGGGCAGCTGGAGCCGGAGTGGCTCGGCCGGGCGATCCGCTACGCCGTCCAGCGCAAGCAGACCGAGACCGCCGGGGCCGCGCTGCAGGCGGGCCGGCTGCGGGCGGAGGAGAACGCCCGGCTGGAACGGGGGCTGCTGCCGAGCCCGCTGCTGTCGTCCGACGAGGTCTCGGTGGTCGCCCGCTACCGGCCCGGCCGCGCGGCCTCGCTGCTCGGCGGCGACTTCTACGACGTGGTCGAGACGGCCGACGGCGTGCACGCGGTGATCGGGGACGTGGCGGGCCACGGCGCGGTCGAGGCGGCGCTGGGCGTCTGCCTCCGGGTGGCCTGGCGCTCCTTCGTGCTGGCCGGGGCGCGCGGGCCGCGGCTGCTCGCGCTGCTGGAGCAGCTGCTTATGGCCGAACGGGACGACGAGGAGACCTTCGTCACGCTGACCAGCCTGACGCTCACGCCCGACCGGCGGACCGCGAAGGTGCTGCGGGCGGGGCATCCGGCCATGATCGTGCGCGGGCCCGGCGGCGCCGCGCGGCTCGTCGAGACCAAGGGCGGGATGGCGCTGGGCCTCCTGCCCGGCATGGACGACTGGCGGGAGGACGACCTCCCGCTGGCGCCGGGAACCGAACTGGTGCTGTTCACCGACGGGCTGTTCGAGGGCGAGACCGGGCCCGGGGGCCGGCGGCTCGACCTGGACGGCCTGCTGCGGCTGGCGGAGCGCGGCAAGGGCCTGGACGCCGCGCCCTTCGTGGACTTTCTGATCACCGAGGCCGAGGAGGCGTCGGCCGGATACGGCGGGCTCGGCGACGACGTCGCCGTGATCGGCCTCGGATGGAAGGGATGATGACGGCGACGCGGACGAAGCGCGGCGGCGGCCTCACGGTGCAGCAGTGGCTGATGCTGGTGATCGGCCTGGTGGGCCTGCTGGTGGTGGCCTCGGGTGCCGTGGGGTACACGCTGCTGAACCGCACGAGCGCGGCCGTCGACCGGGTGGTGAACGGGCTCTCGCCCGCCCGCACCGAGGCGTACCGGCTCCAGGCCGCGCTGGTCGACCAGGAGACCGGCGTGCGCGGCTTCGTGCTCGCCGGTGACGAGACCTTCCTGGACCCCTACGAGCGCGGGGTCCGGGCCGAGCGGGAGGCCGCGACCCGGCTGGCCCGGCTGGTGCGGGACGAGCCGGAGGCCGCCGCGGACCTGACCCGCCTCACCGGCCTGGCCGCCGCCTGGCGCGCCGCCTACGCCCAGCCGGTGATCGAGCGGGTGCGCGAGCGCGGCCCGGAGGCGGTCGAGGGCGCCGAGGTGCGCGACGGCAAGGCGCGCTTCGACCACGTCCGCGCCGCGTGGACCGAGGGGGGGCGCGAACTGGACCGCATGGTCGCGCAGGGCCGGGCCGAGGTCGAGCACGACCAGAAGGTCCGCGACGCCGCGTTCGCCGCGATGCTGGCGGCGATGCTGCTCGCCGCGGTGCTCGTGGCGATCGTCCTGCACATCGCCGTGGGCCGCCCGCTCGCGGCGCTGAGCCGCTCCTCCCGCCAGGTGGCCGACGGCGACTTCGAGCACGTCATCACCCCCCGCGGACCGGCCGACCTGCGCGCCGTGGCCGCCGACGTGGAGGCGATGAGGCACCGCGTCGTCCGCGAGCTCGCACGGTCCACCGAGCGCGCCGGGGAGCTGGAACGGCGGACCGCCGAGCTGGACTCCCAGACCGAGGAGCTGCGCCGTTCCAACTCGGAGCTGGACGCGCAGACCGAGGAGCTGCGCCGCTCCAACTCCGAGCTGGAGCAGTTCGCCTACGTGGCCAGCCACGACCTGCAGGAGCCGCTGCGGAAGGTGGCCTCGTTCTGCCAGCTCCTCCAGCGCCGCTACCAGGACAAGCTCGACGAGCGCGGTAACCAGTACATCGACTTCGCCGTGGACGGCGCCAAGCGCATGCAGGTGCTGATCAACGACCTGCTGACGTTCTCCCGGGTCGGCCGCCTCTACGACGAGCGCCGCCCGCTCGACCTCGCGGAGCCGCTGGACAAGGCGCTGGCGAACCTCCAGGGGACGATCGAGGAGGCCGGCGCGCGGGTCGAGCGTCCCGAGCGGCTGCCCGTGATCGACGGGGACATGAGCCTGCTCACCATGCTGTGGCAGAACCTGGTCGGCAACGCCGTGAAGTTCCGCGCGCCCGACCGCGCCCCCGTCGTGCGGATCGGCTGCGAGGAGACCGCCGAGGGCTGGGAGCTGTCGGTCACCGACAACGGGATCGGGGTGCCGCCCGAGTTCGCCGACAAGATCTTCGTCATCTTCCAGCGCCTGCACAACCGCGAGGCCTACACCGGCACCGGCATCGGGCTGGCACTCTGCAAGAAGATCGTTGAGAACTACGGCGGGCGGATCTGGCTGGACACCGGCGACCGGGACGAGGGCACGGGCATCCGCTTCTTCCTGCCCCGCGCCGTGGCCGCCGAGCCCGAGACGCCCGCCGGCGCCGATGTCCCCGAGGGAGCCGAGAAATGACCGATCCCGCCCGTCCCATCGAGGTGCTCCTGGTCGAGGACGACCCCGGTGACGAGCTGATGACGCGCGAGGCGTTCGAGGAGAACAAGGTCGGCAACGTCCTGCACGTGGTCCGCGACGGCCTGGAGGCGCTCGACTTCCTCTACCGCCGCGGCGACCATGCCGGCGCGTCCCGTCCCGACCTGATCCTGCTGGACCTCAACCTCCCCAAATACGACGGCCGCCAGGTCCTGGAGGAGATCAAGAACGACGAGGAGCTGGCCTCCATCCCGGTCGTCGTGCTGACCACGTCCTCCGCGGAGGAGGACATCCTGCGCAGCTACCGGCTGCACGCCAACGCCTACGTCACCAAGCCGGTCGACTTCGAGCAGTTCATCGCCGCGATCCGCCAGATCGACGACTTCTTCGTCACGGTCGTGCGCCTGCCGTCCCGCCCCTGACCCGCCGGACGGCTACATCACGGCGCCGGGCTCGGTGAGCAGGGCGGCGCGGCCCGTTCCGCGGGCCTCGGCCAGTGCCGTGAGACGGGTGAACAGCCGAGGACTCATCGTCTTCTCCCACTCCGGCAGCGGCTGGACGAGCCAGCCGGAGTGCTCGGCGGGGTCGAGGACGATCCGATCGAGTTCCTCGGCGCCGAGCACGCCGCCGTCGAAGACGAACCCCACCTTGGCGCACGGCCACCCCGAGCCGGGCCCCAGGAAGTGCGTCAGCAGCAGCGAGGGGGACCCGGTGAACGCGATCCCCGTCTCCTCCCGGCACTCCCGTACCGCCGCCGCGAACGGTGTCGCGTCACCATGGTCGACGTTGCCGCCCGGAAGCTGCCATGCCTCGGCCTTCTGAGCCGACCGCAACGCCAGCGGGTCACCGTTCCGGTCGGTGAAGTACAGCGCCGCGTACATGGTCGCGCTCGGCAGGGTCCGCACGTACTCCTCGACCGGAAGCCAGCTCAACGATCCCCCCACAAAGATCCCCCCACAAAGGACGGCAGCGACGTCCCGCAGCTTTGCGCACCTCGAAGAGATGGTCCAGAGGTTCGCCGGCGAGATGTCCGCTCCCTCCAGGGGAGGAGGCCCGTACCGGCGGCTGGGCGCCTGCCGGAGGGCCCCGCGGTTCGTTCAGTGTGCGGCGGGCGGTCGCATCCCGTCGAAGAGGATGGTCAGCGCGCGATGGCGGAAGTGCTCGCTCCACTCGTCGGTCATCGCTTCCTGGCAGATCGCGGAGAGCAGCGCCACCAGCTCGTCGGGGCGCAGGTCGTCGCGGACGGCGCCCGCCCGCCGGGCGCGTTCCAGCAGCAGGTCGACGGCCGGCCGGAGGCGCGCCAGGGCGTCGCCGACGTGGACGCGGGTGCCGGTCTCGGCCAGGCGCTCGAACAGCGCCCTGTTGCGGGTGCTGATCGCCATGACGCGGGCGCAGAGGTCGAAGAGCGCGGTCCCGGCCTCCGGGTCGTCGACGAGCGCGTCGACTTCGGAGATGAGCCGGTCCAGCAGGTTCATCACCACGGCCTGGAGGAGTTCGGGCTTGGTCGGGAAGTGCCGGAACACGGTGCCGATCGCGACGCCGGCCCGCTCGGCCACCGCCCCGGTCGAGGCCGACGCGCCCTGCTCGGCGAACACGGCCTCGGCCGCCTCCAGGATGCGCACCCGGTTGCGGCGGGCGTCGGCGCGCACCGCCCGTCCACCGTCTCGGTCCATCGGCTCCCTCTCGTCGACAAAGTGAGTGCGACTCATTATGTTGGATCCTGAGTCCTACTCATCTTAGTTCCGGAGGTACGGCCATGACCCCATCGACGACCGGCGCGGCGGGCCCGCTCGCGATCTACCGGCGCATGCAGGAGGCGGTTCTGAACGGGGAGGGCGCCGGTGCGACGCTGCTGCCGGCCGACTTGCTGGCGGAGGACTGCGTGGTCGAGACGCCGTTCGCCCCGGGCACGCGGCGCTACGAGGGCCGTGAGGAGTGGCTGTCGTATTACGGGACCGGTGGCGCGGGACTGCTGGTGAGCTTCGAGCGGTTCCGCGAGCTGGCCACCTACCGCACCGACGACCCTGAGGCCATCGTCGTCGAGTACGAGCTGTCCGGAACGGTCATCGCCACCGGCGTGCGGTCATCGGTGACCTGCATCGCCGTGCTGCGGGTCCGCGACGGCCTGATCGTGCACTGGCGCGAATACCAGGACATCCCCGCGATCACCGAGGCCCTGACTCGCCAGGCCGTCTGATCCGGGCGGCCGGCCGTTCCGGCCGCGTCGCGGCGGGGGCGGAGGGGTCGGCCAATCGGGGGCAAAGGATGGTGGTTTGGAGGTATCAGGGGCTAATCAGGGGGAACGCGGCGTAGGAAGGGCATACGCCGTAGGGGGTGAGGTGGATGCCGGGTTCGGGCAGCCACGCGCACGAGGACGAGCGGTCCGAGGGGGAGCGGTGAGCGACGCCGACGCGGTACGGGAGTCCGCGCTCCCGCTCGAGTACCTGGAGGACCTCGATCCGCTGATGGAGCGGATCGGGGACGCGCGCTGCGTCCTCCTGGGCGAGGCGAGTCACGGGACGCACGAGTACTACGCGTGGCGGGCGGCGCTGACGAAGAGGCTGATCACCGAGCGCGGGTTCTCGTTCGTCGCGGTGGAGGGCGACTGGCCCGACTGCTGGGCCGTGAACGCCAGCGTGACCAGGGCCGAGGGCGCCCCGGCGGATCCGGGGGCGGTGCTGGACGGCTACCGCCGCTGGCCCACCTGGATGTGGGCCAACCAGGAGACGGTGAACTTCTGCCGCTGGCTGCGCGACCACAACGACGGCCCGGAGGTCGGCTTCTACGGGCTGGACGTCTACTCGCTCTGGGACTCGCTGCGCGCGATCATCACCCACCTGGCCGACCACCGGCCCGAGTACGTGGAGACCGCGCTGGACGCCTACCGCTGCTTCCAGCCCTACGGCGAGGACCCGCGGTCGTACGCCTGGAACCGGCTGGTCCCCGGCGGCTGCGAGGAGGAGGTGCTGGCCCTGCTCACCCGGCTGCGGCGCACGGGCGGCGCCGACCCGGCCGGGGACCTGAACGCCCGGCAGAACGCCGAGGTGGCCGCGGGCGCCGAACGGTACTACCGGGCCATGCTCGGCGGCGGCCCGGACGCGTGGAACCTCCGGGACACGCACATGGCCGACACCCTGGACCGGCTGCTGGACTTCCACGGGCCCGGCGCGCGGGGGGTGGTCTGGGCCCACAACACCCATATCGGCGACGCGCGCGCGACGAGCATGGCGGCGAGCGGGATGGTCAACCTCGGGCAGCTGGCGCGGGAGCGGATGGGCCGCGACCGGGTCGTCGCGGTCGGCTTCGCCGGCGGGCACGGCGAGGTGATCGCGGCGCCGCGCTGGGGCGACCCGATGGAGCGGATGACGGTGCCGGGACCGCCGCCGGACTCGGCCGAGGCGATGCTGGAGGCGTCCGGCGTGGACAGCGGCCTGTTCGTCTTCGCCGACCGGCCGGCGGCGGACTGGTTCGGCGGGACGCGGGGCCACCGCGCCATCGGCGTCGTGTACGACCCGACGCGCGACCGCCGCAACTACGTGCCGACCAGGCTCGCCGACCGGTACGACGCCCTGTGCTGGTTCCGCCGCACCTCCGCCCTGGAGCCGCTGCACATGGAGGCGGCCGTCCGGTACGACGAGATGGAGACCGTCCCGTCCGGAGTTTGAACACTCCTGTCAAGGCGCGATACGGCGTCCTTAATGGCGCAATCCGGCCAACTGCCTTGAAGGTTCAACCAACGGTGGCACACTTCCGGCCATGGCGCCCGGTGACAGCGCGGCCGGGGAAGCCGGCGCGGACGATGAGGGAGGCCTCGTGGCCGTCGAGGACCGGGTCCCGGGCTCGACGGTGCGGCGGCTGGTGCTCGGCGGCGAGCTGCGGCGGCTGCGGGAGGCCGCCGGGGTGAGCCGGCAGGAGGCCGGGTACGCGATCCGCGCCTCCGAGTCCAAGATCAGCCGGCTGGAGCTGGGCCGCGTCGGGTTCAAGGAGCGCGACGTGGCCGATCTCCTCACGCTGTACGGCGTCCAGGCCGGCACGCCGCGGGAGACGCTGCTGCGCTGGGCGCGGGAGAGCAACGTCCCCGGCTGGTGGCACCGGCACAACGACCTGCTGCCGCACTGGTTCCAGACGTACCTGGGGCTGGAGGAGGCGGCGTCGCTCATCCGGACGTACGAGATCCAGTTCGTGCCCGGGATCGTGCAGACGCCCGAGTACGCGCGCGCCGTGTTCCGGCTGGGCCATCCGGACGCGCCGGACGCGGAGATCGAGCGCCGGGTAGAGCTGCGGATGCGGCGGCAGCGGCGGCTGTGGGGGCCGCGGGCGCTGCGGCTGTGGACGGTCATCGACGAGGCGGCGCTGCGCCGGCCCCTCGGCGGGGTCGAGGTGATGCGGGAGCAGCTGGAGTACCTGCTCGCCCTGTCCCGGCTGCCGAACGTGACCGTCCAGGTGATGCCGTTCCGGTTCGGCGCGCACGCGGCGGAGGGCGGGGCGTTCAGCATCCTGCGGTTCCCCGATCCGGGGGTGCCCGACGTGGCGTACCTGGAGAACCTCGTCGGCGCGGTCTACCTGGAGAAGATCGACGATCTTGACCGGCATCTGCGAGTGATGGAGCGGCTGTCGCTCACCAGCGAGTCGCCGGACCGGTCCCGCGACCTGCTGATCGACATGCTGGGCCCGGCGGGGCCGGAGCGGGCCGGGGTGCGGGTTAGGAGCCGCCACCTGCCGGTCGCCGAACGGGCGCGCGGCGGCGGCGACGCGCGGGCGGTCGTGGACACGCCGTTCGGGATCCGGATCCTCATGGCCGACGCCCTGGGGAAGGGGCCGGACGCGGAGCGGGCGACCGCGGACGTGGTGGCGGCGTTCCGGGACGTCGCCGCGCACGAGCCGACGCTCCCCGGCATCGCCGAGCGGCTGGACGGGGTGCTGTCGCATCCCGAAAGGGCCGGCCACCCCGTCACGGCGCTGCTGGCCTCGGTCGGCGAGGACGGCCGGCTGGAGCTGGTGTGCTGCGGCCATCCGGCACCGCTGCTGCTGAGCGACGGGCGGGTGCGGCCGGTGGCGCCGCTGCCGGTCGTCCCGCCGCTCGGCCTGCTGGACCTCGGGGACGGCTCGTGCGAGGCGGCGGAGGTCCGGCTCGCCCCCGGCGACCGGCTCCTGATCTGCTCGAACGGCCTGACCGGCGCGCGCGACGCCGGCGGCGGAACGTTCCCGCTCGCCGACCGGGTGGCGGAGCGCCTGCGCGACGATCCGGACATGCTGCTGGACGGCCTGCTGGCGGATCTCCTGCTGCACGTGTCGGGGCGGCCGGACGACGAGGCCGGCGCGCTCGTCGTGCGCTTCGGCACCCCGCCCCCGGCCGCCGGCCGCTCCCGCCGAGCCGGGACAAAGCGGGCATGACCGTACGTACGGCCCGGCAGGCCGGGAACCCGGGGGCCGGGAAGGCCGCCTTCGCCGGGCCGCCCGTCAGCGGGTGAGCAGGTGGTGGCGCAGGCGGGCCTGGGTACGCGGGTCGACGCCCAGGCCGTACCGCAGGTAGCGGTCGAGCGAGCCGTACGAGCGCCGGACCTGGTCGAGGGACGCCGCGAGGTAGTCGGCCCGCACCTCCTGCATCGGGATGAGCAGGTCGGGGTTCCGCATGTAGCCGGCGGCCCGCAGCCGCTCGCGGGCGGCGGCGTCGGCCGCGCGGCGGTAGTCGTTGGACAGCAGGAAGTCGCGCTGGGCGGTGCGGTGCGGGACGCCGAGGGCCTCCAGGAGGACGTAGCTCAGCCAGCCGGTGCGGTCCTTGCCGCTGGTGCAGTGGAACACCAGCGGGGTCGCCGAACGGTCCGCCAGGTCGCGGAGCGTGCGGCCGAACATCGCGCGCGACTCGGGGTCGGTGACGAAGCTCCGGTAGAGCCCCCGCATGATCTCCTCACCGCGCCCGCCGCCGAGGACGGCCTCCTGCCGGGCCGGGTCCTTGGACGCGATGGCGCCCATCAGTTCCTCGAACATGCCGGTGTCGCTGACCGGCCGGGCCGTGGACTCCAGCCCGGCGGGCAGCCGGTCGGCGCCGTCGGTGCTGACCTCCAGCGGCGTGCGGAAGTCGACGACCCGCCGGACGCCGAGGCCGGCGAGCGTCTCCAGGTCGGCGTCGGTGGCGTGGTTGAGCGCGTCGGCACGGTAGACGAGCCCGTTCTCGACGCGGAAGCCGTGGAACGTCCGGTACCCGCCCAGGTCGCGGAAGTTGGCCGTGCCCTGGAGCAGGTCGGCCGGGGCCTGGACCTGCCGGGCGGCGGCCGGCGCGGGCGGCGCGGCGTGCGCCGCGGGGGCGGTGACCAGCGCGGCGGTCAGCGCGGCGGCGGTGAGGGTGGGCAGCAGGCGCATTCGGGCTCCTGAAGGGGGGGTGGGTGGAGTGCCCGAAATGTAAGGGGGCTCACATCCGTGCCACAGCGGGCCATCCCGGTGAGCGGGAGGGCGACGGCCCCGCCCTCCGGCGACGTCAGAGCAGGCCGCGCTCGCGCACCAGCTTGGGCGTCCAGATCACCTTGCCGAGGAGCGCGTCCGCGTCGGGCGAGGACGCGAGCCAGACGACCGCCGCCGCGGGCGCCTCCTCCGGGGTCGGCTCGAAGCCCCTTCCCGCGATCGCGCCGGTGCCGCCGCGCGCGGCGCCCGCCTCGGTGATCACGAAGCCGGGATCGAGGTTGAACGCGCGGACGCCGCGGCCGCGGAACTCGGCGTTGACGGCGCCGGCGAGGCGGCCGAAGGCGGCCTTGGACGCGGAGTAGGCGACGCCCCAGCCGCCCTCGCCGGGCGGCGCGGGCGGGTCGGTGGTCGCCGAGCCGGAGCACAGGTTGACGATCGTGCCGCCGCCCCGTTCCAGCATCCCCGGGAGCACGGCCTGGAGCAGCGCGATCTGGTGCAGGTAGTTGCCGGTGACGGTGCGGGCCGCCACGTCCAGGTCGAGGTCGAGGAGGCGGTCGTGGTTGCCGGCGACGTGCGCCACGGCGTTGTTGACCAGCAGGTCGATACGGCCCCATTCGCGTTCCACGGTCCCGGCCGCCGCCGTCACGCTCGCCCGGTCGAGCAGGTCCATCCGCACCGGCAGCGCCCGCGCGCCGAGCGCCTCGATCTCGGCCCGGGTCGTGCTGAGGCTGCCGGGGACCGCGACCGACCCGGCGCCGTGCCGGGCGGGGA
Source organism: Spirillospora sp. NPDC029432 (assembly GCF_040703975.1). NCBI lineage: Bacteria > Bacillati > Actinomycetota > Actinomycetes > Streptosporangiales > Thermomonosporaceae > Spirillospora > Spirillospora sp. NPDC029432. The sequence continues at coordinate 13,229 of NZ_JBEZWH010000074.1, read as the reverse complement.
TGCGGCCCTCGCCCTCCTCGGCGGTACGGGCGGTGAACGCGACGTCGTAGCCCGCGCCGGCCAGGGCCAGCGCCGTACGCCGGCCGATCCCGCGGCTGGCGCCGGTCACCAGGGCCACCGGAGTGGATGTCATCGGACCTCGTCTCTGTCTCGGCTGCCTCGATGACACCGCCGCGCGGCCCGTTCCGGTCGGCCCCTCCCGATGAGTGGGACGGCCCGGAGCCGCTGGTCAGAACACGTTCTACTTTCGCGTCCATGACGCTGAACCTCGCGAGCCTCTACGAGGCCGTGGCCGCCGCCGTGCCCGACCGCACGGCCCTGGTCTGCGGTGACGACCGGCTGACCTACGCGCGGCTGGACGGGCGCGCCAACGCGCTGGCGCACCGGCTGCGGGCGGGCGGCGTCGAGCCCGGCGCGCACGTCGGGCTGCACATGATGAACGGGGTCGAGTTCGTCGAGGCGCTGCTGGCCGTGCTGAAGATCCGCGCGGTCCCGGTGAACATCAACTACCGCTACACCGACCGGGAGCTGCACTACCTCTACACCGACGCGAACCTGGTGGCGCTGGTCGTCGACGCGGAGTTCGCCCCGGCGGCGGCGCGGGTCGCGGACCGCTGCCCCGAGCTGGAACACGTTACGGTCGTACGCGGCGGAGACGGGGCGGGCGGTGCGGGCGGGGCGGCGTCCTGGCCGGACCGCGTCGCCGTCACCGGCCACGAACCCGGCACCGAGGCGCTCCCGCCCGACGCCGGCGAGCGGAGCCCCGACGACCGCTACATCATCTACACCGGCGGGACCACCGGCCCGCCCAAGGGCGTCATCTGGCGGCACGAGGACTTCTACATGGCCGCCCTGCGCGGCGGGAACCACTTCGGCGACCCGCACCTGACCGCCGGTGCGCTGGCCGCCGCCGCGCGGGAGGCCCCGCCGATCGGCTACCTGATCACCGCGCCGCTGATGCACGGCGCGGCCGCGTACAACCTGCTGACGGCGCTGTTCACCGGGGCGAGCACGATCCTGATGCGCCGGTACGACCCGGTCGAGACCCTCCGCCTCCTCGACCGCGAGAAGCCCCTGGTGGTGACCGTCGTCGGCGACGCCATCGCGCGCCCGCTGGCCGACGCCGTCCGCGCGCACGGATCCGAGTACGACCTGAGCTCGTGGACGGTGCTCGGCTCGGGCGGGGCCATCCTGTCGCGCAGCGTGCAGGAGGAGTTCGCCGAGCTGCGGCCGGGGATCTTCATCAACAACGGGTTCGGCGCCTCGGAGTCGGGCGTCGACGGGACGATCACCGTCGGCTCGGACGGCCTGATGCGGCTGGCCGCCGGCCCGCGCGTCACCGTGGTGGACGCCGCGATGCGGCCGATCGCGCCCGGCTCGGACGAGACCGGGTACGTGGCGCGCACCGGCCACGTCCCCCTCGGCTACCACAACGACCCGGAGAAGACCGCCCGCACGTTCCCCGTCATCGACGGCACGCGCTGGTCGATCCTCGGCGACATGGCGCGGATCGAGGCGGACGGCACGATCGTCGTCCTGGGCCGCGGCTCGGGGTGCATCAACACCGGCGGCGAGAAGGTGTTCCCCGAGGAAGTCGAGCAGGCACTCAAGTCGCACCCGGCCGTGATGGACGCGCTGGTCGCGGGCGTCCCCGACGAGCGGTTCGGCGAGCGCGTCGCCGCCGTCGTGGAACTGCGCCCCGGCGCCGTCCCGCCGCCCTCGGCCGACGACCTGCGCGCGCACTGCCGCGAGCAGCTGGCCGGCTACAAGATCCCGGCGGCGATCGCGTTCACCGAGTCCGTCGTGCGCTCGCCCAGCGGCAAGGCCGACTACCGCTGGGCCAAGCGCGTCCTGGCCCCAGAGGCGTAACGGGCAGGAAGACCCCCGCCACACTCGCCGAACTCGCGAGCCGTCGCCGCCGTTCGGACGCTCCTCGCGTTCCTTGCCGGTGGCCCGGCCGCTCGGGTGGATTCCAGCGCCCGGGACGGGGAAGGGCGCGGCTATGACCGAGACACGGGGGGCCGTTCAGCGGACCGGGTACGACCGGGTGGCCGTCATCACCGGGGCGGACTCCGGCATCGGGCGGGCGACCGCCGCGCTGCTGGCCGAGCAGGGGTTCGACGTCGGGATCACCTACCACCGGGACGAGGAGGGCGCCGGGCGGACCGCGGAGGAGGTGCGCGGGCACGGCCGGCGGGCCGCCGTCCGCCGGCACGACCTGACCGATCCGGAGGCCGCCGCGGGAGTGGTGGACGAGCTGGCCGAGGAACTGGGCGGGCTCGGGGTGATGGTCAACAACGCCGGCACCGGCAGCGCCCGGCCGCTGGTCGACATGGACTACCGCGAGTGGCGGACGGTGCTGGCCGTCGACCTGGACGGGGCGTTCCTGTGCGCGCAGCGGGCCGCCCGGCGGATGATCGGCCGGGCGGCGGGCGGCCGCATCGTGAACGTGACCAGCGTCCACGAGGAGTACCCGCTGCTGGGCGCCGGGCCCTACTGCGCGGCCAAGGGCGGCCTGCGGATGCTGTCGCGGGTGCTGGCGCTGGAGCTGTCCCGGTACGGGATCACCGTCAACACGGTCGCGCCGGGGGAGATCGCGACGCCGATGACCGGGCAGGACGACGAGCCGCCGGAGCCGGACAGCCGCCCCGGCTACCCGCTGGCACGGCCCGGCGACGCCCGCGAGGTGGCGGCGTCGATCGCGTTCCTGTGCGGGGCGGGCGCGTCGTACATCACCGGCACGACGCTGTTCGTGGACGGCGGGCTGACGTTCATGGGACCGCAGGCGGCCGAGTCCCTGGGCACCGCCGAATGGCGTGAGCAGGAGTGATATCGCCACTCATATGAAACGACGACCCATATCAATATTGGACGCGAGGTGCGGGCGTCTGGTCTGCTCTGCCGTGAAGATCACGCGAAGAGAGGATCGAGATGCGCGACGTTCACGGGGACCGGCCGCTCGGCGACCGGCGGCAGGGCCGGCTCGCGAGGGCGGGACTCGCGGCCCTGGCGGCGGCCACGCTGTTCGGCGGGGCGGCCGCCTGCGGGGCGGGGGCCGAGGCGCCCGCCGCGCAGGTGGCGGCGCCCCAGAGCACGGCGCCCGTCCGCCAGGACCAGGTCCAGCAGGAGCTGCGGCGGCTGGAGGCGTCCTACAAGGGGCGCATCGGCATGTACGCGGTCGACACCGGCACGGGGGCGAAGGTCTCGTACCGCGGCCACGAGCGGTTCCCGCTGCTGTCGACGTTCAAGGCCATCGCGTGCGGCGCGGTCCTGGACAAGGCCCGCCGCACCGACCCCGGCCTGATGGAACGGCGCGTGCACTGGAAGGCCGCCGAGGAGGTCCGGCACTCGCCGATCAGTGGGGGGCGCGGCGAGGCTGGGATGACCGTCACGGAGCTGTGCGACGCCACCATCCGCTACAGCGACAACACCGCCGGGAACATGGTGCTGAAGCAGATCGGCGGCCCGGCCGGGCTCACCCGCTACTTCCGCTCGCTCGGCGACCGCCACTCCCGGCTCGACCGGTGGGAGACCGACCTGAACATCTGGAAGCCGGGCGAGCGGCGCGACACCACGCTGCCGGCGGCGATCGGCTCCGACCTGCGGCGGCTGACCGCCGGCGACGCCCTGGTGAAGCAGGACCGGGAGCGGCTGAACGGATGGCTGAAGGGCAACACCACCGGTGACGAGCGGATCCGGGCGGGCCTGCCGGAGGGCTGGACGGTCGGCGACAAGACCGGGACCGCCGACACCGCCCAGGGCGGTGCCAACGACATCGCGATCGCCTGGCCGCCGTCCGGCGGCGCGCCCATCGTCATCGCCGTCTACACGCACCGGAACGAGTCCGGTATCGCCCCCGAGGACGAGGTCGTCGCCCGCACCGCGACCATCGCGGCGCGCGGCCTGGGCAAGATCTCCTAGTCAGCCGAACGAGCCGTGGCGGCCCGCTCCGGAGGCGAAGCGGGCCGCGCCGGCGAGCGCGTCCACGGCCAGCGAGACCTGCCCGTGCCGGAACTCGTTGGCCAGCGCGTCGGGCTCGTCCAGGCCCTCCTGCTCCAGCACCGAGGCGCGGTCGCGGACCAGGCAGGTGCGCGGGAACGCGGCGATCGAGGCCGCCAGCTCGCGCGCCGCCTCCAGGGCCTCGCCGGCCGGCACGAGCCGGTTGGCGAGGCCGATCTCGTACGCCTCGGCGGCGTCCACGGGGCGGCCGGTGAGGATCATGTCCATGGCGCGGCTCCGGCCGATCAGCCGGGGGAGCCGTACGGTCCCGCCGTCGATCAGCGGAACGCCCCAGCGGCGGCAGAACACGCCGAAGACCGCGGTCTCGTCGGCCACCCGCAGGTCGGCCCAGATCGCCAGCTCCAGGCCGCCCGCCACCGCGTGGCCGCTGATCGCGGCGATCACGGGCTTGGACAGCCGCATCCGGGTCGGCCCCATCGGCCCGTCGCCGTCGGGGTCGGCGCGGTTGCCGCCGGCGGTGCCGATCGCGTGCAGGTCGGCGCCCGCGCAGAAGGTGCCGCCCGTCCCGTACAGCACCGCGACCCCGGCGTCCGGATCGGCGTCGAACGCCCGGAACGCCGCGGCCAGCGCCGCCGCCGTCGGGCCGTCGACCGCGTTGCGGCGCTCCGGCCGGTCGATGCCGATCAGCGTGATCGGTCCGTCCTGGCTGGTGACGACGGTCATCGCGGCACCGTCCTCCTAGAAACAGTCCGTCTGGACGGTTCAGCTGGTCGCTACCATCGTGGGGTGCCGGAACGCCCGCGTCAACAGCGCTGGGAGCGGACCCGGGCGGCGCTGCTGGAGGCCGCGGTGGCCGCCCTGGTGGAGGACGGCTACGCCGAGACCACGCTCCAGGGCGTCCAGGACCGAGCCGGGGTGTCGCGCGGCGCGCTGCTGCACCACTTCGCGTCCAAGGCGGAGCTGCTGGTCGCCGCGGTCCACCACATCGCCGAGCGGCAGGTCGCCGAGGTCCGGGCGCGGGCCGGCGGGCTGCCGGCGGGGGAGGAGCGCACGGAGGCGGCGCTGCGCCTGTTCCACGAGGTCATGTCGGGCCCGCTGTTCCTGGCCGGGCTGGAGCTGTGGCTGGCCGCGCGTACCGACGCCGCCCTGCGTACCGCCCTGGTCCCGGCCGAGCGGGAGATCGGGCGGGCGCTGCACGAGGTGCTGGCCGAGGCGTTCCCCGGCCCGGCCGCCGAGGGCCGGCGCGGACGGATCAGGTACGAGTCGCTGCTCGCCCTGCTGCGCGGGCTGGCCCTCACCAGCGTGCTGCGCGCCGACCGCTCGATCGAGGACGAGGTGCTGCGGATGTGGGCCGGGCGGCAGCCCGGAGCGGCGGCGTCCGCCGAGCCCGCCTAGGGGCGGCGTCCCAGCCGGTCGCGGGCCGCGGCCAGGCTGGTCGCGTGGTCGATGTCGCGGGTGACCCCGGCGATGTCGCAGATCTTGCGGACGATGCCGCGCGTCGGCAGCACCACCACCAGCGGGATGTCCGCGGCCGCGGCCCGGGCGCGGGCGCGGAAGATGACGTTGGGCCCGCTGGAGTCGCAGAAGGCGCAGCCGCCGAGGTCGAGGACGATCCCGGTGGCCCCCTCGCGGATCAGCCGCAGCGCCTCGGACAGCACGTCGTCGGCGTTGCTGAGATCGACCTCGGCGGGGAAGACGACCACCCCGGTCCCGGCCTTCTCCGGGACGCGGGCAGCCCGGACGCTCATCGCGGACCACTTCCTTCCCGGGCCCCGCGGCCCCGTCGCCGTCGCTCGTGACTTGGACCTTAAACCCCGAACCTGAGCAAAAGCTGAAAGAAATGGTCAAGTTCCCGGACAGTTCTGGCAGGGATGGACGTACCACCACAGACGGGAGCGGTGTGATGACGAACCGTGAGAGGGTCCCGCGGGGCGCGGCATTCGCCGCCGAACGGTGAGAACGCCCCGTCTCGCGGCATCATGAAGCGGGCCCGGAGCGCATAGAATTCCGGCGCACGGCAAATGCATTCGCCCCACACCGGGACGGTGCCGGGTCATTCCACCCCGAATGGTCACTCGAAGACCCAGGCCATGGAATGGTCGGCGGCGGCCGTCCGGTCGGCGAGTTCGCGCGCCAGCACGCGGCAGATCAGTTCGTCGCCGTCGCGCTCTTCCAGCAGCGTGAGCAGCTCGCCGATCTCCGCGGCGGTCAGCTCGCGCAGCGCCTTGCCCGTCCAGCTCGGGCAGGCCGGGACCTCCATGCGCACTCCCCCCGATGTGCGCCCCCGCGGGGCGTTCCGCGCGCCGGTCCGACCCCCCCGGCGGACCGGCGCGCGGTGCTCAACGTCTGCCGTCGATGCTCCGGTCTCGCAGGTCGGAGACGCCGTGGCCGGGTGCCCCCCGGCCGAGGAGCCATGCGGTGAGCGTCGCGTGGTAGGCGTCGAGCGAGCGGATCAGCGCCCGCCGGTCGGCCGGCTGCATCGGAATAGTGGCGATCTTGTGGCGCAGTTCGTCACGGGCCGCCTCCCATGACTCGCGAAGCCTTCCGGTCGCGTCGCTCATGCCCTTGACGGTAACAGGAGTCGGCCCCGGAAACGAAAAGATCTACCTAGCGGCCACCTTTTTTCCGGGCACTCTCCGACCCTATTAACCGAGCCGCCGTGATCTTCTTTTGTCCCACTCGAATTGGTCGCGTATTCGTCCGCGAGAGGACGGGGGAGTGGTGGTCCATCGGGCTCGGCCGCGCGGCCGATAAGCCGACAATGCGGGCATTAATCGAGAAACGCCTCGTGCGGGATCCGGATGCGGAACCGGGCGGACGGGTGCGTGGGTGGTGGGGGCGTACCGTCCGCCCGGTCCGCGGGCCCCGCGCTCGCCGCGGGGCCGGGGGGGGGGGGGCCGCCCCGCCCGGATCCGCTAGGGCCCCGGGCCACCCCCCCCCGGCGCCCCGCCCAGGGCCGCCCCCGTAACGGGGGGGCCCCCGTTCCC
>NZ_JBEZWH010000074.1:0-6272 GCF_040703975.1 Spirillospora sp. NPDC029432 | reverse complement strand
CGGCGGGGCCGGCCGGCCGGGCTCAGCCCGGCCGGTAGCGGATGGCGCCGGTCGCCAGCAGCCCGCTCTCCGCCGCCGAGCGCAGCCGCAGATCGGCGGTCGCCGCGTTCCCTGCGATCGCGATCGACCCCGCGAAGAGCACCAGGTACCCCAGCCGGGACGCCGCGGGCGCCCAACCCGGCGGAACGGTCAGCCGGTCCACCCGGCAGAACGGCCGGGACGGCTCGTCGCGCGGGCTCCGCACGGTGAACGTGCCGCACCGGTCGAGCGCCGCCCGCCAGCCCGGCACCAGCGGGACCAGCAGATCCTCCGCGTCGGTGACCAGGCCCAGCCCGGTCTGCAGGCAGGCCGCCACCAGCGCGTTCACCGGCTCGCCGCCCGCGCGCACGTCCGGTGCCGGCGTGTGCGCCCCGTCGTCCAGGAACACCAGCGGCACGTCGGCGCCCGGCGCGGGCATCAGGGTGAGGAGCACGTCGAGGTCGAAGCTGACGGTGGTCCGGTGTCCGGACCCGCCGTGCCGTGCCGCGCGCTCGTCCATCGCCATCCCTGTTGGATGCCAAGGTGGGGATTCGACGGTAACTCCGCAGGTCAACGAGGTGAAGTGACTCGGCGCTTACAGTTGTTTCCGACCTGAGTCCGGGGTCGGGAGTGGCTAAATCACGCGTCGTGAACCGTCCGGTACGCGCCGCGTCCCGGGGTAGACCTGGGGTGTGAGAGTGGTGGCGATCTCCGACACGCACGCGCCCCGGCGCTGGAAGTCCTGCCCGCCCGCGGTCGCGGCGCACCTGGACGGAGCGGACCTCATCCTGCACGCGGGCGACGTGTGCACCGCCGGCGTGCTCGCCGAACTGGCGGAGTACGCCCCGGTCCGCGCCGTTCTCGGCAACAACGACGGGCCAGACGTCGCGGAGTGGGGCGCCCCGGAGACCCTCGAACTCGACCTGGACGGGCTCCCCGCCGCGATGATCCACGACAGCGGCCAGGCGAAGGGCCGGCTCGCCCGGATGCGCCGCCGCTTCCCGGCGGCCGCCCTCGTCGTCTTCGGGCACTCCCACATCCCGCTCGACGAGTCCGACGAGGCGCTCGGCCTGCGGATCTTCAACCCGGGCTCGCCCACCGACCGGCGCCGGCAGCCGCACGGGACGATCGGGCTCCTCGACATCCGGGACGGGCGTCTGGTAAACGCCGAGATCGTGTCCGTCACCTGAGCCCGGCCGGGCCGGGTGGACCCGAGCCGAGGAGCCCCCCATGACCGAACGCGTCACCGTGCGGATCGACGGCGACGGCGTCGCCGACGTCCGGCTCAACCGCCCCGACAAGCTGAACGCCCTCGACCTGGCCACGTTCGAGGCGCTGGCCGAGTCCGGCGACCGGCTCGCCGCCGACCCCGCGGTACGCGCCGTCGTCCTGTCCGGCGAGGGCCGCTCGTTCTGCGCCGGGCTCGACTTCGCCAACTTCGCCGCCATGGCCGGGGAGCGCGGCGCCGGCGCCGGCGCCGGGCCGTCCGACCGGGTCAGGAACCTGACCGCCGACATCATGGCCCGCGAGCCCGGCCGCATCACCAACCTCGGGCAGCAGGCCGTGCACGTCTGGCGCGAGCTGCCGCAGCCGGTGATCGCCGCGGTCGCCGGGCACGCCCTGGGCGGAGGCCTCCAGATCGCGCTGGGCGCCGACATCAGGATCGTCGCCCCCGACGCCAAGCTCTCGGTACTGGAGATCCGCTGGGGCCTGGTGCCCGACATGACCGGCACCGCCGCGCTCGTCCGCCTGGTCGGGGACGACGTCGCCAAGGAGCTCACGTTCACCGGCCGGACGGTCGGCGGCGAGGAGGCCGTCCGGCTCGGCCTGGCGACCCGTACCGCCGAGGACCCCAGGGAGGCCGCCATGGCGCTCGCACGGGACATCGCCGGCCGCAGCCCGGACGCGATCCGCGCCGCCAAGCGCCTCCTCAACCGGGCCACCGACGGTCACGACCAGGCCGGACAGCTCCTGGAGGAGTCGCGCGCCCTGGGCGGACTCCGGGGCACGCCCAACCAGGCCGAGGCCGTACGCTCCTACTTCGAGAAGCGGCCGCCGGTCTTCGCCGACCCGCAGTCCTAGCGACGGCGCGGGCTCCGGCCACCGGATCGGGCCGCTCGCACGGCAGGCTCCCGCCCCGCGCACGCGGGGCGCCATTGCGGAAGGCACGACACAGGCATGGCCGACGACAGTCCACGCAAGCACCCCGTCGACACGCATCCCGTCGACGAGGTGCTCCCCGTCCCCCGGCTGGCCCTGTACGGCTTCCAGCACGTCCTGGCGTTCTACGCGGGCGCGGTCGTCATCCCGATCCTGCTGGCCGGGGCGCTCGGGCTGTCCGACCAGCAGCTGATCTACCTGATCAACGCCGACCTGTTCACCTGCGGCATCGCCACCATCATCCAGTCCCTCGGATTCTGGAAGGTCGGCGTCCGGCTGCCGATCGTGCAGGGCGTCACGTTCACCGCGGTCGCGCCGATGATCGCGATCGGCCAGGGCGCGGAGAGCGGCACCGCCGCGCTGCTGGCCATCTACGGCGCCACGATGACGGCCGGGCTGCTGATCCTCCTGCTGGCGCCGTTCCTCGGCAAGGTCCTGTGGCTGTTCCCGCCGGTCGTCACCGGCACCGTCCTGACGATCATGGGCCTGGTGCTGCTTCCGAACGCCATCACCGACGCCGCGGGCGGCGCCGGCGCCAAGGACTTCGGCAGCTGGAAGCACCTCGGGTACGCGGGTGGAACGCTCCTGTTCATCCTCGTCCTGTACCGGCTGCGCCGCCCGTTCATCAGCAGCATCGCCGTGCTCCTCGGCCTGGTCGGCGGCACGCTCGTCTCGTTCGCGCTCGGCGACACCGACTTCGGCCAGGTCGGCGAGTCCGCCTGGCTCGGGGTCACCACCCCGTTCCACTTCGGGACGCCGACGTTCCACATCGGCCCGATCCTGGCGATGATGCTGGTGATGATGGTCACCGTCGTCGAGACCGTGGGCGACTCCAAGGCCACCGGCGAGATCGTCGGCAAGGAGGTCACCGACGACGACATCACCCGCGCGCTGCGCGCCGACGGCGTGTCCACGTTCCTCGGCGGCACGCTCAACGCGTTCCCGTACACCTGCTTCGCGCAGAACGTCGGGCTCGTCCGCCTCACCGGCGTGCGCAGCCGCTACGTGGTCGTCGCGGCCGGCGTGATCATGATGATCCTCGGCCTGTTCCCCAAGGCCGCCGCCTACGTCGCCGCCATCCCGCCGGACGTCCTCGGCGGCGCCGCGATCGCCATGTTCGGAACGGTCGCGGTCGTCGGAATCCAGACCCTCGCCCAGGCCGACCTGCGGCAGGAGCGCAACTCGCTGATCGTCGCCATCAGCATCGGCATGGCGCTGCTGCCCACCACGCTCCCGGACTTCGGCGAGAGCATGCCCCGCGACGTCGCCGCCGTCCTCGACAGCGGCATCACGCTGGGCAGCCTCACGGCGATCATCCTCAACCTGGTCTTCAACGTCTTCACCCGCACGCCCCCGCCCGGACCCGAGGAGATCCCGGCGACCGAGCCGTCCACCGCCGCCTGACTCAGGCCGCGAGGAACGCCCCGAACGGCAGGTTGCGCACCACCCAGAAGACCACCACCCCGGCGAACAGCGCCCAGATCAGCCGGGGATCGCCCGCCCTCGTCCGTACCGGACGGCCGCGCGCCCGCGCGGCCGTCCACCGTGCCCAGAAGAACGCCAGCAGCGGCAGCATCGCCACCACCAGGACGTTCAGCGCGAGCGCCGTACCGACCCGCCCGTGGGCGAGGGCGTGCAGCGTCCGCAGCGCTCCGCACCCCGGGCACTGGTGCCCGGTGAGCGCCAGGAACGGGCAGGACGGGTACGTGCCCTCCGCGTTGGGGTCGACGACGGCGACGAACGCGACCACGGCGGCGGCCAGGGCCAGCACGCCGCCGGGCGCCGCGAGCCTGCGCATCAATAGGTGGAGGTCTCCGAGGCCGCGACCAGCATGATGATCCCGTAGACGATGCCGAACAGCACCCCCGCGACGGCCGAGACGATCGCCCACGTCTTGGCGTTCTTGGAGGCGTTCTGGGCGCCCTGGTAGTCGCCCTGCTGCCACTTGGAGTTGACCTGCGCCGCGAAGACGATGGACACGATGCCGGCGGGCAGGCAGCAGAAGATGGTCGTCAGGATGGCCCAGACCAGGTTGTTGGGCGGGGGCGGCGAGGACTGCGGGTAGCCGCCCGCGCCGGGCGGCGTGTAGTAGCTCACAGGTCAACCTCCGAAGCATGCGAATCGGCCGGTGCTCGAACGATCTCTCATGCGGGGCGTTTGTGGAATCCCTGGATAACGGCCATTTCAGGCAACCACCGAGCGGTGCCGTCCGGCCGCCCGTCTGCGGCTCCTCGTGTGGTCGGGGACGGCCGGGTGACCAGAACGTTCCCGCAGGTCCACCGGGACAACCGTGAAACCCGGTGAATACGCGACAAATCAGTCACCTGCCCCGGGCACCGAGCGCATCCCGCCCGGCACCGCGCCCCTCTCCCCGCCGCACCGAATCCCCCTCGACCAGCGAACCCCGCCAGCCGCCTCGACCTACCCCGGCAGCGCATCAACCACCACCTGCGCGAGCTGGAGCGCCTAGGCCGACTCGAAACTGATGGACGAGCGTCGCATTCGCACGATCGCCGGGACCGCCACTCCAGCTCCCACCTGTAAGCCGCCGCCTCCCACCTGGCCGCCGACGCGGCGGCCCTGCGCGAGCGCGCCGCGGCCGCCGACTGGCCGCTCGCCACGTTCACCCTCGAACTCGACACCGACCCCGCCTCCCCGGACGCGATGGTCGAGTTCCTGAATGAGTTGGCGACGGCGACGCGGACGATCGCCGCCCGCCACAACCTGCCAGACTCCCGAAGGCGCGGCCCCGCATCGTGGCCAGCGCACCCGAAACGTGGAGCCATCCCCGCGGCACCGGCACCGGCACGAGATCGACCCCCCGGCGAGGCGCTCTCCGGCCGGATCGTCCTGACTTGACTGGCCAAGGACCTTCTCGCCACGGTGGACGAACTCGACGAGGGCTGCTGTTTGTCACCCTCGAACCGGGCACCCTCCATTGCAGCCTCGCCGCCTTCGGCCCACGCGCGGCCGCCTGGATGACCTGGAAGAACACTGGCGCCAACGAACGATCGACGCACGCTAGGAGCGGAGCCATGACACGACCCGGCAGCCTCGTCGGACTCGACCTCACGGTCCCCAACGCACCCGAGGTCCGTGACTTCTACGCCGCCGTGATCGGCTGGGGCGTCCAAGGCCTGCGGACCGGCGAGAACTACGACGACGCCGACGACTACTTCATGACCGGCCACGACGGCGCCCCTGTCGCCGGCGTCTGCCAGAAGGCGGGGGAGAACGCCGACCTACCGCCCCGGTGGATGCCGTACATCTCAGTGGACGACCTCGGCGCGGCCGTCGAGAAGGCCCGCGAGCTGGGCGGCGACGTCATCGCGGGCCCCAAGGGCGAGGGCCCCGGGGCGTACTGCGTCATCCAGGACCCGGCAGGCGCCACCCTGGCCCTGATGCAGGACCCCGAGGGCCCTGATGCAGGACCCCGAGCCCTGAGCCGCGCGCCGATTTGACGTACCCGCCAGGACCGCATAAGTTCACTCCTCGTCCCTTGAGGAACGTGACGCCATCGTGCATGGCGGCCGGATCAGGGGGTATCCCACTCAGTTCAGGCCGGTACGGCTCCGCCGTGCCCGCATGAGTGTGGGCATCGGAAAAGGCGCCGTTTTGACAAACGAGCCGAATCTGATGAAATAGAGACATCGCCCGGAAGGAACCGCGCAAGCGGAACCAGAACGGCAATCGGAAAAGCCCGAAATTGACAGACCGGGCGGATCTGATAAAGTAAGAAAAGTCGCCCCGGGGCGGGAAACGCGAAAGCGGATCCGGTACGGTGAGTGTCCGTTTCTTGAGAACTCAACAGCGTGTTAAAAGCCAGTGCCTTTATCGGTCCGGTTCATTGGTGACCGGACCACCCCGTGGCCACTGATTGTTCGGTGGCCGGGGATTTCTTTGAGGCAAATACACGACCCCTGTTGGGGGTTGTGGTTTTGCTGGGATTTTCTTCGAGGTTTGGCCGGTTCGCGGGTTCGCCCCTGCGGGCTGGTCGCATGGACCTTAATGGAGAGTTTGATCCTGGCTCAGGACGAACGCTGGCGGCGTGCTTAACACATGCAAGTCGAGCGGAAAGGCCCCTTCGGGGGTAC
>NZ_JBEZWH010000073.1:0-38634 GCF_040703975.1 Spirillospora sp. NPDC029432 | reverse complement strand
AGCGGGCGGCCCGGCGGCACCTGCGGGTGGCCGCCCGTCCCGCCGTTCGGGGCGGCCGGAGGCGGCGGGGCCTGCCGCCCGTGGGCGGGGCCCATCTGCGGCACCCCGGAGCCCTGGCCGCCGCCGGAGCCCGGGTAGCGGCCGCCGGGGGGCACGTTCGACGACAGCGTGTTGTGGGTGAGCTGGTCGATCTGCCGGCGGGCGCGGTCGGCCTCGGCGCGCGCGGCGTCCCGCTCCTCGGCCAGCGCCGACAGCGCGGCCTGCTGCTCGGCCACCGACTGCGAGAGCTGGCGCAGCTGGACGCCCTGGTCGTTCACCTTGGTCTGCAGTTCGTCGCGCTCGGCGCTCGCCTGCTGGGCCTGCGCCTGGGCAGCGTCGCGCTCCTTGGCGGCCTCCTCGGCGCGGGCGTTGGCCCGCACGACCTCCGCCTCGGCCTCCGACTGCGCGCGCAGCGCGGTGGTGCGCTCGGCCTCGGCCTTGCTGGCGGTCTGCATGGCGCGCTGGCGCTGCGCCTCGGTGTCGCGCATCGCGTTGCGCAGGTCCTCGGCGCCCTGCTTGGCCACCGCGGCCTCGACCCGCTGGGACTCCACCGCGCCCTCGGCCTCGGCGACCTTGGCGTGCAGCGCGACCAGTTCGGCCCGCGCGCCTTCCAGGGCGGCGAGCAGCTCGGTCTCGCGGGCGGCGATCCGGTCCCGCTCGCTCTCGGCGGCGAGCTTGGCCGACACCGCCTGCTGGGCGATCTGGTGCGCCTCCTCCCAGGCCTGCTGGGCGGCGTCGCGCTTGGCGGTGGCGAGCCTGGCCTCCTCGCGGGCGCGGGCGGACTCCTTCTCCGCGCCCTCGGCGCGCTGCCGGGCGGACGCCGCCTCCTGCCAGGCCTCCTCGGCCTGCCGCTGGGACGCGTCCCGCTCGTTCTGCGCGATCGCCAGCTCGCGGGCGGCCTCGGCCTTGACCTCCGAGACGCGGCGCTCGACGCCGGCGACGCTCAGCTCGGAGGTGAGCGAGTCGGCGAGCACGTCGGCGGCCCGTTCCAGCCGCTCGACCATCTCCCAGGTGGAGGCGACCTGGCCGGTCAGGCCCGGCGCGTCGCGGCCGCGCTCGCGGCGGCCGCGGGCCTCGCGGGCGCAGGCGCCGTCGTTGTCCTGGCAGTAGCGGACGGCGCGGACGGCGCCCATCGGCTGCGGTACGGGGCGGCCGCAGTTGGCGCACGGCCAGACCGTGACGGGCTCGCCCATGCGGGCGACGGTGGTCTCGCCCCGCGGTTCCGGGGCGGTGCCGGGCGGCCGCTCGGCCTCGGTCTCGGCCGCGTCGTCGCCGGCCGTGGGCTCGGCGGCGGCCTCCGGCTCGGGCCCGCCGGCGGGACCGGGCTCTTTCCGCAGCGTGGCGGGGGTGGCGGGGGTGGCATCGTGGGTCGTTCCAGCCTCGGAGACCGCGCCGTCGGAAGGCCCGGCCTGCCCCCGTGGGCCGCTATTGTCGCGCTCATCACTCGTAGGCATGGAATGAACCATACGACCTAGTAGGCGTGGCTGCAGTGACTTGGGAGGCATATAGGACCCCCAGCGCCCCCTTGCCCGCCCGGCCGTTCGCGGACCACGACGGCCGGGCGGGGCTCCCGAAGTAGGGACGATCACATCCCGGGCGGCCCCGATGCCTCAGTCGCGGATGCCTCAGTCGCGGCCGGTCAGCTCGGGGATCCGGTCGCCGTAGCGGGCCAGCAGGGCCCGGTTGGCCTCGTCGCCGCCCGGGACGTTGGCGCTCGTCCAGCACGGCAGCGTGACGCCGCGCGCGGCGGCCAGATCGTCCAGCGCGGCCAGCACCCGCGACCACGTGTACGCCGCCAGGACGGTCGAGACCGCCGCCGTGCGCGGCGCGTCCGCCGGGTGCAGCACGTCGCCGGGCGGCACGGCCGTGTCCAGCACGATCGACGCGTGGTCGGCCAGCGTGGAGCCCGACCGGGCGGCGGCGCCCCGTGACGCCTGCGGGGAGGTCACGGCGATCACCGGCACGCCGCGGGCGGCGCACTCCTCGGCGATCTCCACCGGGTACGGGTTGCGCCCGCTCGTGGAGAACACCACGGCCACGTCCGGCGGGGCCGGCGCCGCATTCTCGACCAGCGAGCGGCCGAGGCCCTCGCGGCGCTCGGCGCGGGTGCTGCGCATCGCGTCGTCCAGCGGCAGCACCGACGGGTCCCACAGCGGCCGGACCGGGGCCAGGCCGCCGGCCCGGTAGAAGGTCTCGCAGACCATCGCCAGCGAGTGCCCCGCCCCGGCGACGAGCAGGATCCCGCCCGCCTCGATGGCCGGCAGCAGCAGCCCGGCGGCCTCCTCGATCGCCGTCCCCGAGCGGGCGTCGAGCTCGTCGAGCAGCGCGCGCACCCGCCCGGGGTAGCCGGTCCGCACGGATCCGCCGGCCGGAGCGGCCTCAGGCATCGGTACGGGCCTCCTTCTCCAGCGCGCGCTCCAGCTCGGCGGCCATCGCGTCCCGCCCGGCCGCGGCGCGCAGCCGGCCGGCCAGCCCCGCCGACAGCGCCCGCGCCAGGGCGGACAGCGTCGAGACGTGCGCGTCCGCGTCCGGCGTGCAGAACGCCAGCAGCAGATCGACCGGGTCGTTGTCGGGATGGCCGAACTCCACCGGCGCCGCCAGCCGCGTCACGGCCACGCCCACGCCGATCGCGCCGTCCTCGGGACGGGCGTGCACCAGGGCCAGGCCCTTGGTGAGCACGATGTACGGGCCGTTCGCCTCGACCACCCGGACGCAGGCGGCCGGGTACCCCTCCCCCGCCGCGCCCATCTCCACCAGGACCTCGGCCGCGGCGGTGGTGGCGTCCCGCCAGCCCTCCGCCGCGACCCCGTCCCGCGCTCCGACCGCGGTCACGCCAGCCAGCCCTTCTCGGTCAGCCGCTCGCGCAGCTGCTCCTGCAGTCCCTCCTTGTCGAGGAAGTCGCTGACCGTGATCACCACGGGGGCCAGCTCGGCGATCTCGCCGGTGTGCATGCCCTGGCCGATGATCACATCGGCGGTCATGCCGCGGGCGGTGGAGACGTCGGTGTTCTCCACCCGGGCGTCCACGTCCAGGGCGCGCAGCGCGTCCTCGGCGGTCATCTTCAGCATGAGGCTCGACCCCATGCCGACGCCGCAGACGGCGAGCACCTCCAGCGTGCGGTCCAATGCCATGTCGTCGCCTCTCCGGTTCGTTGTCGGGCGCGGGCCGTCCCCCGGGAACGTTCCCGGGGGATGGCCGCTCGGTCATGCCCGGTCGCCGCCCTTGGCGGGCTTGGCGTCCCGGGCGCCGTCCTCCGCCGCCGCGTTCTCGCGGTCCGCGCGGGCCTCGCGGCGGCCGAGGAGGAGCAGGGTGCCGGCCGTGACGGCCAGCGCGACCACCGGTACGGCCCAGATCGAGGCGCCGCCGATGATCGGGTCCACCGCCTTCAGCAGCCAGGCGATGGCGTACCAGTCGGGGTCGGCCAGCGTGGCCAGCTCGGGGGCGGTCTTCTCGAACAGCCCCCAGGTGACGGCCTGGCCGATCGCCAGCATCAGGCCGGAGATCACGCCGCCGATCACCGCGCCGCGCCAGCCGGCCACCACGTTGCCGAACAGCGCGGCGGCGCCGCCGACGAAGAACAGCATGATCATCGGCGGGGCCAGGGTGAACCAGCCGGCCGCCGCGAAGATCCCCAGGCAGGCCAGGAACACCACGGTCGAGGACACGAAGCCGATCATCACGGCGGTGGGCGCGACCGGGAACACCGTCGGGGCGTCCAGCGCGGGCCGGGTGCCCGGGATGACCTTGTCGCTGAAGCCCTTGAACGCGGGCACGATCTCGGCCAGGAACATCCGCACGCCGAACAGCAGGATCGCGATGCCGCCCGCGAAGCGCAGGCCGACCAGCAGCGCCCACACCCACGGCGAGAGCTTCGTGTCCATCTCGGCGGCCAGCTTCGCCACCACCTGGTCGTCGGCGAACGCCACCGCGACCAGCATGATCACCGAGATCACCAGGGCGGTGCTGACGTTGACGTCCTTGAAGAACGACAGCTGCCGGGGCAGCTTCACCTTCTCGGTGTCGTGCTTCTCGCGGCTCCCGAACGGGCGCGCCACGTACCCGGTGACCAGCGCCGCGACCGAGCTGGTGTGCGCGAACCCGAACCGGTCGTCCGGCATCACCCTCCGCATCAGCGGGCGCATCCACAGCGGCTGCAGCGTCCAGTACGCGGCCACGAACCCGGCCCCGCACAGCACCAGCGTGAGCTGGTCGGAGCCCGGCGCGATCGTCACCAGCGACGCCACCACGACCGTGCTGACCCAGAACATCAGGTGCCCGGTCAGGTAGAGGTAGCGGGCCGCCGGGAAGATCCGCACGATCGCCACGTGCAGCAGGAACGCCACCGTGATGACCAGCGCGATCGTCCCGCCCTGCTGGGCGAGGAAGTCGTTCAGCGTGTTGTCGGCCTTGGGCGGGGTGGTGCCCATGGCGTCGGCGAGCACCGTCTGGAAGCTCGACAGCCCCCCGGTGAAGATCTCCACGCCGATGAACAGGATGACGACGCCGATCGTGGCCCGCAGCGCGCCGGCGAGGGTGTCCTCGAACCGCTTGCGCTGCAGCAGCAGCCCGACCAGGGTGATCAGCCCGATGAGGATGGGGACCTGGCCGAACACGTTGTCGGCCAGGAAGGTGAGGATGTCCTTGATGATGTCCACGCTAGATCTCCGTATCCTGCGGGGCTCCCGTCAGCGCGGGACGGGTTTCAGCTCGAGCTCCAGCCGGTAGCGGTCGCCGCGGTACACGGACCGGACGTATTCCACCGGTGCGCCCTGCTCGCTGTGGCTGATCCGCTCGAACAGGAACGCGGGCGCGTGCACGGGCACGCCCAGCACCTCGGCCTCCTCGTCCGTGGTCACGGTCGGCTCGACCGTCCCCCAGCCGGAGGCGAGGACGACGCCGCGCTCGCGCAGCAGGGTGTAGAACGACCTGTCCTCCAGATCCTCGCGGCGCAGCTCCGGCACCAGCGCCTTGGGGAGGCAGAGCGTCTCGATCGCCATGGGGGCGCCGTCCGCCAGCCGCAGCCGGCGAATGGTAAATACCTCTTCCGTCGGGGACATGGCCAGCCGGCGGCCGATCCGGGGACCGGCGGCCTCCGCCCGGAACGACAGCACCCGGCCGCCGGGCCGCATCCCGCGGCGCTCCATGTCCTCGGTGAACGAGGTCAGGGTCAGCCCCACCGCGATCCGGCGTTCGGCCACGTAGGTGCCGCTTCCGTGGCGGCGGTCGAGCAGGCCCCGCCCCGCCAGCTCGTCGATCGCCGCACGCAGCGTCGGCCGGGACACCCCGAGGTCCTCGGCCAGCCGGCGTTCGGACGGCAGCGCGTCGCCGACGTCCATGCCGTCCAGCATGGACAGCAGCCGCCGCACCACCGCCCGCCGTTTCGTGGTCGCGGGCTCGGATTCACCGCCGGATCGCACGCCGCTCATCTCTCCCGTTCCGGTCATACCGTCGGCCCCCAAGGTTAGGCTGCGGATCCCAAGTGGTCAATACCACTTTGGAACGGTCTCAACCGGGCGACGACACCCGGGCGGCGCCGGGCAGCACAGAACGCCCGGCGGCGCCGGGACGGGGCGGAACAGGAGAAGGAACGGAACGGGAAAAGGGTCAGGCGGCGGCCTGGGCCATCGCCTTGCGGATGCGCTTGTCCGACACCGGGTAGCGGGTGCCGAGCTGCTGGGCGAACAGGCTCACCCGCAGCTCCTCCAGCATCCAGCGCACCTGCCGGACGGGCTCGTCGCCGCGGCGGGCGGGGTGCAGCCGCGCCAGGAACGTCTCGTACTCCCCTTCCAGGAGCACGACCTGGTTGATCAGCAGCCGGTCGCGGCCCGGGTTCTCCGGCAGCTTGTCCAGCCGGATCTCCAGCGCCTTCAGGTAGCGCGGCAGGTCGGCCAGCCGCTGCCAGCCGGTCTCGGTCACGAAGCCGGGATGGATCAGCCTGCCCAGATGCCCGCGGATCTCGGTCAGCGCGGGGACGAGCGTGAGGCTGGCGGTTCCGCGCAGCCGCCGGTCGATCTCGTGCGAGAGCGCCAGGATGCGCTCCACCTGCGCCACGATCGCGGCCGTGGCGTCGTGCAGGTCGGCGCGGACGCGGTCGTACAGGGCCCGGAAGCCCGCCTCGTCCCACGCCGGTCCCCCGGCCTCGGCGATCAGCCGGTCGGCGGCGGCGGTCACGCAGTCCTCGAACAGCGCGGCGACCGAGCCGTGCGGGCTGTGGCTGAGCGCCAGCTTGCCCTGGTTGGTGAGGCGGCCCTGGATCTGCTTGACCGGGGACGGGGCGTTCAGCAGGATCAGCCGCCGCGTGCCCTTCCACATGGCGGCGCGCTGCTCAACCTCGGTCTCGTACATGCGGACCGCGACGGCGTCGCCCTCGTCGGTCAGCGCCGGGTACGCCTTGACCTCGTAGCCGGCCTGCTTCTGCTCGTACGTGCGGGGCAGCTCGCCGATCGTCCACTCGCGCAGGCCGCCGCGCTCCAGGCCGCCGGCGGTGGCGGCCTTGGACAGCGTGCCGCGCACCTTGCCCTTGAGCCGGCGTTTCAGCTCGTCCAGGTCGGTGCCCTCGGCGAGGGTGCGCTTCCGGTCGTCCACGACGCGGAACGTGACGCGCAGGTGGGGGGCGAGGCGGCCGAGGTCCCACGCCTCGCGGGCGACCTGGACGCCGGTCATGTCGCGCAGCTCGCGTTCGAGGGCGTCCAGGAGGGGCTCGGTGCGGGGGGTGAGGCGGTCGAGCAGCTTGCGGGCGTAGTCGGGGGCCGGGACGAAGTTGACCCGCAGCTGCTTGGGCAGGGAGCGGATCAGCTCGGTCACCAGCTCGGCGCGCAGCCCGGGGACCTGCCACTCGAAGCCGTCCGGCCGGACCTGGTTGAGCACCTGCACGGGGATGTGCACGGTCACGCCGTCGGCGTCGGCGCCCGGCTCGAACTGGTACGTCAGCCTCAGCTTCAGCTGCCCCTGCCGCCAGGCGTCGGGGTAGTCGGCCTCGCTGACGTCGTCGGCGCTCTGGTTGATGAGCATCGACTTCTCGAAGTTCAGCAGGTCGGGCTCGGTGCGGCGGGCCTCCTTCCACCAGGCGTCGAAGTGCCGGCCGGACACGACGTCCTCGGGCACCCGCTCGTCGTAGAACTCGAACAGCGTCTCGTCCTCGACGAGGATGTCGCGGCGCCGGGCGCGGTGCTCCAGCTCCTCGACCTCGTCCAGCAGCGCCCGGTTGTCGTGGAAGAACCGGTGGTGGGTCTCCCAGTCGCCCTCGACCAGCGCGTGCCGGACGAACAGCTCGCGCGACAGCTCCGGGTCGACGGCGCCGTAGTTGACGCGGCGCCGCGCGACGATCGGCACGCCGTACAGGGTGACCGTCTCGTACGCCATCACGGCCGCCTGCTTCTTGGACCAGTGCGGCTCGCTGTGGTTGCGCTTCACCAGGTGCCCGGCGAGCGGCTCGACCCACTCGGGCTCGATCTTCGCGTTGATCCGGCCCCAGAGCCGGGACGTCTCCACCAGCTCGGCCGACATCACCCACCGCGGCGGCTTCTTGAAGAGGGCCGAGCCGGGGAAGACGGCGAATTTGGCGCCGCGGGCGCCGATGTACTCGTTCAGCTGCCGCCGGCGCTGGCCGCCGCCCTCGTCCTTCTTGCCTTCGGTGTCCATGAGGCCGATGTGCGACAGCAGCCCGGCGAGGAGCGACACGTGGATGCGGTCGGGCGGCGCGTCGGTGCTGTTGGTCGTGACGCCGAGGCCCTTGGCGACCTGCTTGAGCTGGGAGTGCAGGTCCTGCCATTCGCGCACGCGCAGGAAGTGCAGGAACTCGTTCTTGCACATGCGCCGGAACTGGCTGCCCGACAGCTCGCGCTGCTGCTCGCGCAGGTAGTTCCAGAGGTTCAGGTAGGCCAGGAAGTCGGAGGTCGGGTCGGCGAAGCGCCGGTGCTTCTCGTCGGCGGCCTGCTGGTGCTCGGCGGGACGCTCGCGCGGGTCCTGGATCGACAGCGCCGCCGCGATGATCAGCACCTCGCGGACGCAGCCGTTGGCGTCGGCCTCCAGCACCATCCGGCCCAGCCGCGGGTCGATCGGCAGCTGCGCCAGCCGCCGGCCGCGCTCGGTGAGCCGCTTGCGCGGGTCCTTCTCGGCCGGGTCGATCGCGCCCAGCTCGTGCAGCAGGTCGAAGCCCGCCTTCACGTTGCGCCGGTCCGGCGGCTCGACGAACGGGAACGCGGCGATGTCGCCCAGCCCGAGCGCGGTCATCTGCAGGATGACCGAGGCGAGGTTGGTGCGCAGGATCTCCGGGTCGGTGAACTCGGGCCGGGACTCGAAGTCCTCCTCCGAGTACAGCCGGATGCAGATGCCCTCCGACACGCGGCCGCAGCGGCCCTTGCGCTGGTTGGCCGACGCCTGCGAGACCGGCTCGATCGGCAGCCGCTGCACCTTCAGCCGGTGGCTGTAGCGGGATATCCGGGCGGTGCCGGGGTCAATGACGTACTTGATGCCCGGAACGGTCAGCGAGGTCTCGGCGACGTTGGTCGCCAGCACGATCCGCCGCCCGCGGTGCGCCGAGAAGACCCGGTGCTGCTCGGCGGACGACAGCCGCGCGTACAGCGGCAGCACCTCGGTCGCCTCGCCGCGCCGCCCTCGCAGGTGCTTGGAGAGCGCGTCGGCGGTGTCGCGGATCTCGCGCTCGCCGCTGAGGAAGACCAGGACGTCGCCGGGCGCCTCCAGGGCCAGCTCGTCCACGGCGTCCAGGATCCCCTGGACCTGGTCGCGGTCGGGGTCGGCCTTGGGGTCCTCGGGGTCGGTGAGCGGGCGGTAGCGCACCTCGACCGGGTACGTGCGGCCGGACACCTCCACGATCGGGGCGTCGTCGAAGTGCGCGGAGAACCGCTCGGGGTCGATCGTCGCCGAGGTGATGATCACCTTGAGGTCGGGGCGCCGGGGCAGGATCTCCTTGACGTACCCGAGCAGGAAGTCGATGTTGAGGCTGCGCTCGTGCGCCTCGTCGATGATCAGCGTGTCGTAGCGGCGCAGCAGCCGGTCGGTCTGGATCTCCGCCAGCAGGATGCCGTCGGTCATCAGCTTGACGAGCGTGCCGTCGCTGGACCGGTCGGTGAACCGCACCTTGTAGCCGACGGCCTCGCCCAGCTCGGTGCCCAGCTCCTCGGCGATCCGGTCGGCGACGGTGCGGGCGGCCAGCCGGCGCGGCTGGGTGTGCCCGATCGAGCCGAGCACGCCCCGGCCCAGCTCCAGGCAGATCTTGGGCAGCTGGGTGGTCTTGCCGGACCCGGTCTCGCCCGCCACGATCACGACCTGATGGTCGCGGATCGCCGCCGCGATGTCGTCCTTCTTCTGGGAGACCGGCAGCTGCTCCGGATAGGTGATCGCCGGTACGGCGGCGCGGCGCCGGGCGACCCGGCGCTCGGCGGCCTCGACCTCGGCGGCGATCTCGCCGGCCACCCGCTCGCGGCGCGCGGCGTCGCGCATCTTCTGCGCGCCGTCGATACGGCGGCGCAGCCGGTGCCGGTCGATCGGCATCAGCTCGGGCAGGCGCGCGCGCAGATCGGCGAGCGGCGTACTCACAGGCGTTCCCATACGGTCGACAAGGATATTCGCGGGCCGTGGTGATCTTGCGGGACGGCCCGGGCGATCATCTCGCGACCCCCGCACCGTAGCCGCACCGGCCCGGTGCCCGCGAGCCGTTTTCCCGGTGGGTCAACGTCGCAGCCGGGACCGGCATTCCATCCTCGCCGCCACCCCCGGGATCCCCTCGGAACGGCGGATCATCGTTCATCATGGCCCGCATGGGGACTCCGGGGGCCGCGGGACGGCATCGGATCGACCGCCTGCTGGGCTCGGGCGGGTTCGCGTCGGTCTGGCTGGGCCATGACGCCGAGCTCGACTCGCCCGTCGCGGTCAAGATCCTGGCCGACCACTGGGCGCTGCGCGAGGACGTGCGGGAGCGGTTCGTCCGCGAGGCCCGGCTGCTGCGCCAGGTCGACTCGCACCTGCTGGTGCAGGTCTTCGACATCGGCGAGCTGGACGACGGCCGCCCCTACTTCGTGATGACGTACGCCGACCGCGGCAACCTGGAGGAGCGGCTGGCCGCCGGGCCGCCGCCGCTGAACGAGGCGCTGCGGCTGGCCGTGGAGATCACCGAGGGCGTGCGGGCGCTGCACGAGCGCGGGATCGTGCACCGCGATCTGAAGCCGTCCAACGTGCTGATCCGGTCGGTCCCCGGCGGCGGCGAGCGGATCATGCTGTCGGACCTGGGCATCGCCCGGACCGAGGACCACCTGTCGAGCCTGACGCTGCCCGCCGGGTCGCCCGGCTACATGGCGCCCGAGCAGACCCGGATCGACGGGGCGCCCGACCGGCGGTCCGACGTGTACGGGCTCGGCGCGCTCACCTACCACCTGCTGACCGGCGAGCCGCCGGGCGAGCGGCCGGCGCCGCCGAGCCGGGCCCGGCCGGAGGTCCCGCCGCCGGTCGACGAGGCGGTGCTGCGCGCCCTGGAGCCGGACCGCGACCGGCGCTGGCCGTCCGCGGCGGCGTTCGGGGCGGCGCTGGGCCGGGTCACCAGCAAGGTCGACACCGACCCGCTGGCGGGCGCGCGCCTCCTCCGCCGCTCCCGGCGGCGCCCGCCGGGCCGCCGCGCCCTGACCCTCGCCGCGAGCGCCGCCGCGGCCGTCGGGATCGCCGGCGGCGGCGCGTTCCTGGTGCTCGACCGCCAGGGCGGGGCGGACGGCGCGGCCGAGGGGACGGCCGCGCGGATGGCCGATCCGCGGGGGCGGCTGCTGCGCACCGACGCCGGGATCCCGCCGCGGTACCGGGCGCTGATCATCCAGGCGGGCACGTGGTGCGAGCTGGACGGCCTCAGCCCGGCGCTGATCGCGGCGATGCTCCGGGCCGAGAGCGGCTTCGACCCGCACCTGCGCGACCCCGCCAGGGACGAGTACGGCATCGCCCGCTGGACGCCGAGCATCCTGGTGCACTGGCAGCCCGGCGGCCTCGACCACCCCGAACCGCGTCCGGAGGAGATCACGCCGGGCCTGTCGATCCCGGCGATGGGCCGCTACCTGTGCTTCTGGGGCAAGGACCTGCGGGACGTCCCCGGCGATCCGGCGCTCAACCTCGCCGGGATGTACCGGACCTCGGCGAAGACGGTGCGGAAGGAGGGCGGGGTGCCGGAGCGGTACCGGGCGTACGCCGAGACGGTCCGCCGCTACATCGAGGCCTACAAGCCGCGGTAGGCGCGTTCCGCCAGGCCATGCCCCCGGGTCAGGACCGCGGTACGAGCCGCAGCGCGAGCCCCGGGCAGGCGGCGACGGCCCTGCGCGCGTCCCCTTCCAGCCGGGCGGGGATCGGCTCGTCCGGGATGACCGGGTAGTTGTACTCGTCCATGCGGACCAGGCCGCGCAGGATGTCGGCGCAGAGGCCGTGGCCGTCGCAGCGGCTCCAGTCGACCTCCAGCCGCAGCCGCGCCGCCGTCTCGGCGGGCAGCACGCCGCGGACGGGACGCCCGCAGCCGCCCTCGGCGGCATGCCGGGCGACGTCGGCGGCGAAGACCTCCAGGGCCGACAGCACGAACCGGCCCGTCCCGTCGGGGTGGGAGCACGCGCCGCGCCCGGCGGCCATCCGGACCGCGCGCCGGACGGTGTCCGCGGCGGCCCCCGTGTCGCGCCCCTCGGCCAGCGCGGCGAGCGCCCCGGCGATGTCTGGCAGGCCGAGGCGGCAGGGGCCGCACTGGCCGGCGGACTCGGCGGCGAGGTAGCGGGCGACCCGCGCGCACTCGCCCAGCGGGCAGGTGCCGCGGCCGAGCGGCATGACGATGCCGGCGCCGAGCGTCCCGCCCGCCGCGGCCAGGCCCGCGCGCGAGACACCGGCGCGGACGGCGGCCTCGCCGGTGATCCAGGCGCCGTGGTAGCCGCCGACCAGGACGCCCTCCCCCGCCCGCGCGCCGCACAGGTCGAGCAGGTGCCCGAGCGGCGCCCCGGCGGGCGTCTCCACCACGGCGGGGAACCGGGCCGAGCCGGTCACGGTCAGCAGCACCGTCCCGGGCTCGGCGGGCGTGCCCACCCCCGCGTAGCGGCGCGGCCCGAGACCGGCGAGGACGGCCAGCTGGGCGTAGGTCTCGGCGTTCGACAGCAGTGTGGGCCGCCCGCCGACGCCGCGGGTCGCGGCGCGGACCTTGCGGCCGGGCGGGATCGGGCGGCGGCCGTTGATGCCGCGGACCAGCGCGCCGCCCTCCCCGGTGATGAAGCGCTCGGGCAGCCGGACGACGCGGGCGCGGGCGGCCAGCCCGCGCTCGGCGACGGCCGACTCCAGGGAGGCGGCGGAGCCCTCGTCGGCGACGCCGAGGACGATCTCGCCGGCGCCGAGCGCGGTGGCGGCCAGCGCGGCGCCGTCCAGGACCAGGTGCGGGGCGCGGCGCAGCAGCACCTTGTCCTTGGCGCTGCCGGGCTCGCCCTCGGTGCCGTTCACGACCACGACCGCGCGCCCGCGCCGCCGCGCGGCGCTGCCGGCGACGGCGCGGACCTTGCGGGCGAACGGGAACGCGGCCCCGCCCCGGCCGTGCAGCCGCCCCTCCTCGGCGAGCGCGACGAGCCCCTCGCAGGTCAGCGGGGCCGGCTCGGGGTGCAGCCGGCGGTGCGCGTCCCAGTCGAGCCGGCCGGCGCCCTCCAGCCCGGCGGTCAGCCGGGGCGGGCCGATATGGCGTACGGCGATCATGCCGGCCGCTCCCTCCGCCGTGCCCGCCCGGCCCGCCGCGCCAGCCGGACGGCCAGGGCCAGCGCCACCGCGGCCAGGCAGGCCAGGTACGCGGCCCGGACGGGGGCGGGCGGCGTGCGCCCGGCGGTGAGGCCGTGCAGGACGGCCAGCGGCCAGGCGGCGTAGGCGGTCAGGTGCAGCGCCCGCCACGTCCAGGGATGGCGGACGGGGGCGAACCGGCCGCGCGCGATGCCGCTGGCGGTGGCGACGGCCAGCAGGTAGAAGGCGATCGGCCCGGCCCCGGCCGGCAGGAACGCGCCCGCCGGGCCCACCCGGTGCCGCAGCAGCTGGGAGGCCAGGTGCACGGCCAGCATGGCGACGGCGGTGAACGCGGCGGCGCGGTGCACGGCCTGCGCGCGGACCCGGGCGCCCGGGGGCAGCACGGTCCGCCCGGCCGCCAGCAGCCCGATCATGACCG
Organism: Spirillospora sp. NPDC029432; assembly: GCF_040703975.1. Classification (NCBI taxonomy): domain Bacteria; kingdom Bacillati; phylum Actinomycetota; class Actinomycetes; order Streptosporangiales; family Thermomonosporaceae; genus Spirillospora; species Spirillospora sp. NPDC029432. Next base: position 25,433 of record NZ_JBEZWH010000073.1, on the reverse strand, counting down.
ACAGGGAGAGCGCGACCAGCGCGAACACGCCGCAGTAGTGGTCGGCGAAGCCGCCGGCCGCGGCGGCCGCGGGGGCGGCCCAGCCGAGCGAGATCGCCAGCCCGAGGGCGAGCCCGGCCGCGCCCGGGACGACGGCGGTGAGCAGCAGGCGGTGCCCGCGGGATCCGGCGGGCCGCCGCCGCGCCGTGCCCGCCGTGCCCGCCGCGTCCCGCATGCCGGGGCGGCGGCCCGGCCCGATACCGAACCCGGCGGTCAGCTCGTGGAGCGGCCTCCCCTCGCTGGGGGAGGCCGAGGAGGGACGGTCGGGGTCCATCGCTCGCCGGCACCGGCCTCTCGGAATCGTGGCTGACGGTTCCTGTGGCCTCTACGATGCGTGCGATTCCCCGCCGGTTCGGTGAGTCATGCCTTTCCGGAGGCCGCCGCGGCCGCTTCCGGCCGCGGCGGCCCGGTCCCGCGGGCTCAGCCCGCGCCGTACACCGGCTCCGGGGCGGGCGCCTGGGCGAGCAGGTCGCGAACGGCGGCGCCCACGTCGGCCGGGTCCCAGCGGGCGCCCTTGTCGACGGCGGGCCCGTGCCGGAACGCGTCCATCACGCAGATCTTGCCGCCCTCGGCCTCGAACACCCGGCCGGTGATCCCGGCCGAGTCGGCCGAGCCGAGCCAGGCGACCAGCGGCGAGACGTTCTCGGGGGCCATGGCGTCGAACTCGCCCTCGGCGGGCGCGGCCATCGTCTGGGCGAAGACCTCCTCGGTCATCCGGGTCCGGGCGGCGGGCGCGATCGCGTTGACGGCCACCCCGTACCGGCCCAGCTCGGCGGAGGCGACCAGGGTCAGCCCGACGATGCCGGCCTTGGCGGCGGAGTAGTTGCCCTGGCCGACGCTGCCGAGCAGGCCCGCGCCGGACGAGGTGTTGATCACGCGGGCGTCGACGGCGCGGCCGGCCTTGCTCTCGGCGCGCCAGTACTGCCCGGCGTGCTTGAGCGGCAGGAAGTGACCCTTGAGGTGGACCCGCATGACGGCGTCCCACTCGTCCTCGGAGAGGTTGATCAGCATCCGGTCGCGCAGGAAGCCGGCGTTGTTGACCAGCACGTCCAGCCGGCCGAACGCCTCGATCGCGGTGGCCACCAGCGCGGCGGCGCCCTCGTCGGTGGCGATGTCGTGCGGGCTGGCGACGGCCTGGCCGCCGAGCGCCTCGATCTCCTTGACGACCTCCTGCGCGGGGCCGCCGGAGGCGTCGCCCGAGCCGTCCCGGGCGACGCCCAGGTCGTTGACGACGACCTTGGCGCCCTGGCGGGCGAACTCCAGCGCGTGCGCGCGGCCGAGGCCGCGGCCGGCCCCGGTGACGATGACCACTCGGTCCTTGCAGATCACTCGGCATCCCTCCCGTACGTCCCTGCGGGCTCTGCTACGGTCTGTTCTAACAAATGTTTGGTGGAAAGGTAGCGCATGGGAATCTCCACCACGACCCTGCCCGGCGGGGTCGCCGAGATCGTCGTCGACGCGCCGCCGGTCAACGCGCTGACCGTCCAGGGCTGGTACGACCTGGCCGACGCGGTCACCGCGGCCGGCCGCGACCCCCAGGTCGGCGCGGTCGTGCTCCGCTCGGAGGGCCGCGGGTTCAACGCGGGCGTCGACATCAAGGAGATGCAGTCCACCGAGGGCCACACCGCTCTGGTGGGCGCCAACCGGGGCTGCTACGCGGCGTTCGCCGCCGTCTACGAATGCGAGGTCCCGGTCGTCGCCGCCGTGCACGGCTTCTGCCTGGGCGGCGGGATCGGCCTGGTGGGCAACGCCGACATCGTCGTGGCCGCCGAGGACGCCTACTTCGGGCTCCCCGAGGTGGACCGCGGGGCGCTCGGCGCGGCCACGCACCTGGCACGGCTCGTCCCGCAGCACCTGATGCGCGCGATGGTCTACACCTGCCGCAACGTCACCGCCGCGGAGCTGCACCACCACGGGTCGGTGCTGGAGGTCGTCCCGGCCGGCGAGCTGCGCGACAAGGCCATGGAGGTTGCGGGGAACATCGCCGCCAAGGACCGGTACGTGATCCGGCGCGCCAAGGAGTCGCTGAACGGCATCGACCCGATCGACGTCAAGCGCAGCTACCGGTTCGAGCAGGGCCTCACGTACGAACTCAACCTGGTCGGCGCGGGCGACGAGCACCGCGACGCCTTCGTCCGGCAGGGAGCGGGCCGATGAGCGACAAGGTGAAGAGCATCGACGAGATCGTCGGCTCGCTGGAGAGCGGGATGACGATCGGGATCGGCGGCTGGGGCTCGCGGCGCAAGCCGATGGCGCTGGTCCGCGCGATCCTGCGGTCGGACCTCACCGACCTGACCGTGATCTCGTACGGCGGCCCGGACGTGGGCCTGCTGTGCGCGTACGGCAAGGCGCGGCGCGTCGTCGCCCCGTTCGTCACGCTGGACTCGGTGCCGCTGGAGCCGCACTTCCGGATCGCGCGCCAGAACGCCGCGGTGGAGTTCACCGAGTACGACGAGGGCATGTTCATGTTCGGGCTGTACGCGGCCGCGAACCGGCTGCCGTTCCTGCCCACCCCGGCGGGCCTCGGCTCCGACGTGCTCAAGGTCAACCCGCAGCTGAAGACGGTCCGGTCGCCGTACGAGGGCGGCGAGGAGCTCATCGCGGTGCCGCCGCTGACGATGGACGTCTCGCTGATCCACATGAACCGCGCCGACGTCCGCGGCAACGCCCAGTACCTGGGGCCCGACCCGTACATGGACGACCTGTTCGCCAAGGCCGCCGAGCGCACCTACGTCTCGTGCGAGCGCCTGGTCGACACCGCCGACCTGCTGAAGGAGGGGCCGCTCCAGTCCCTGCTGATCAGCCGGTCGCACGTGACCGGCGTGGTGGAGACCCCGAACGGCGCGCACTTCACCACCTGCGAGCCCGACCACGACCGGGACGAGGCGTTCCAGAAGCACTACGTGAAGTCGGCCGGCGACCCGGAGCAGTGGGCGGCCTTCCGCGACCGTTTCCTGTCCGGTGACGAGTCCGCCTACCAGCAGGCCGTCCGGGAGTACCACGAGGAGACCCGATGACCACGACCACGGCCACGCGGGCCGAGGTGTGCGCGGTGGCGTGCGCCGAGATGTTCCGGGGCGACGGGGAGATCGTCGCCGCGGCGGTCAGCGGCATGGTGCCGGCGGTCGGCGCCCGGCTGGCGCGGATGACGTTCGAGCCCGGCCTGCTCACCACCGACGGCGGCCCGATGCTGACCGCCGAGCCGGTCCCGCTGGGCGCCCCGGCCGGTGACGTGGAGGGCTGGCTGCCGTTCCGCGACCACCTGTGGCTGGTGCTGAACGGGCGGCGGCACGTGGTGCTGGGCGCGAGCCAGATCGACGCCTACGGCAACTCCAACATCTCCTGCATCGGGGACTGGGAGCGGCCGAAGTCGCAGCTGCTCGGCGTGCGCGGCGCGCCCGGCAACACCAAGGTCAACACCACCAGCTACTGGATCCCCAAGCACACCGCGCGCGTCTTCACCGAGAAGGTCGACTTCGTCAGCGGCATCGGCTGGGACCGCGGGGCGCACGAGATCCGGGTCGTCGTGACGAACCTGGCCGTCCTGGACTTCGCCACGCCCGACCACCGGATGCGGCTGCGTTCGGTGCACCCGGGCGTGAGCGTGGACGACGTCGTCGCCAACACCGGCTTCGAGCCGGTGATCCCCGACGAGGTCCCGGAGACGCGCCTGCCCACCGCGGAGGAGCTGCGGATCATGCGCGAGGTGCTCGACCCCAAGGGCCTGCGGGAGCGCGAGGTCCCGCAGGCGGCGCCATGACCGGGCAGCTGCTCGACACCCCGCTGACCCGTCTCGTCGGCGTCCGCCACCCGGTCGTGCAGACCGGGATGGGCTGGGTGGCCGGGCCGAAGCTCGCCTCGGCGGTCGCCAACGCGGGCGGCCTGGGCATCCTGGCCTCGGCGACGATGACCCTGGACCAGCTGGCGGCGGCGATCCGCGAGGTCAAGGAGCGCACCGACGCGCCGTTCGGGGTCAACCTGCGGGCCGACGCGGGCGACGCCGGCGAGCGGATCGACCTGATGATCAAGGAGGGCGTCAAGGTCGCCTCGTTCGCGCTGGCGCCCAAGCCCGAGCTGATCGCCAAGCTCAAGGACGCCGGGCTCGTGGTGATCCCGTCCGTCGGCGCCCGGCGGCACGCCGAGAAGGTCGCGGCCTGGGGCGCCGACGCCGTCCTGGTGCAGGGCGGCGAGGGCGGCGGGCACACCGGCGCGGTGGCGACCACGCTGCTGCTCCCCCAGGTCGTCGACGCCGTCGACATCCCGGTGATCGCGGCCGGCGGCTTCTTCGACGGGCGCGGCCTCGCGGCGGCGCTCGCGTACGGCGCCGCGGGCGTGGCCATGGGCACCCGGTTCCTGCTGACCTCCGACAGCTCGGTGCCCGACGACGTCAAGAAGGTGTACCTCGGCACGAACGAGACCGTCGTGACCCGGCAGGTCGACGGCATGCCGCACCGGGTGCTGCGCAGCGACCTGGTCGACACGCTGGAGCGCTCGGGCCGGGTCGGCGGGCTGGTCCGCGCCGTCCGCAACGGCGCCCGGTTCAAGAAGCTGTCCGGGATGTCGTGGCGCGAGATGATCGCGGACGGCAAGGCGATGAAGCACGGTAAGGACCTGTCCTGGTCGCAGGTGCTGATGGCCGCCAACACCCCGATGCTGCTCAAGGCCGCGATGGTGGACGGCCGTCCCGACCTGGGCGTGATGGCCTCCGGCCAGGTCGTCGCCCTGATCGACGACCTGCCCACCTGCGCGGAGCTGGTCGGCGAGATCGTCGAGGGGGCGGCCGCGGCCATCGCCGCCCAGCAGGCGCATCTGGCGGGCCCCGCCTAGGCGCTCCCGCTCCCCCGCACGTCCGGGCCGCCGCCCTTGCCGGAGGGCGGCGGCCCGGCCGCTCTCAGTACCGGCTCCCGACCGCCGGCGGGACGCCGTCCAGCTCGTCCAGGTCGGCCGCGGTGAGCTCCACCGCGGCGGCGCCCGCGTTCTCGCGCAGGTAGCGCGGCTTCTTGGTGCCGGGGATCGGGATGACGTGCCCGCCCTGCGCGAGCGTCCAGGCGATCGCGACCTGCGCCGGGGTGGCGCCGTGCCGCGCCGCGACCGCGCGGACCACGTCCACGATCCGCAGGTTGGCCTTCAGCGCCTCCTCCTGGAAGCGCGGGTTGCGGCCCCGGAAGTCGGTGTCCTCGAAGTCGGCCGCGGTGACGGTCCCGGTGAGGAACCCCCGGCCCAGCGGCGAGAACGGCACGAACGCGGCGCCGTTTGCCGCGCACCAGCCGACCACGTCGCCCGGCCCCTCGCCCGCGGTGCTGTCGCCGGAGAACGCGCCCGCGCCGCCGCCCGGGGCGCCCATCGCGTCCCGCGTCCACAGCGACAGCTCCGACTGGATCGCCGCGACCGGGTGGATCGCGTGCGCCTCCGCCGCCTGCGCCACCGTGACCTCCGACAGCCCGAGCCGGCGGACCTTGCCCTCGGCGGCGAGCTCCGCCATCGCGCCCCAGGTCTCGGCCAGCGGCACGGCGGGGTCGACGCGGTGCAGGTAGAACAGGTCGATGGTGTCGGTCCCCAGGCGCCGCAGGCTCTCCTCGGCGGACCGCCCGACATGCTCGGGACGCCCGTCGCGGCGCATGCCGCCGGCGGCGGCGCGGTCGACGACCAGCCCGGTCTTGGTGGCCAGCACGGCCCGGTCCCGGTGGCCGCCGGCCAGCGCGCGGCCCACCAGCGCCTCGTTGTGGCCGTCCCCGTACACCTGGGCGGTGTCCAGGAACGTCACGCCCAGGTCCAGCGCCTCGCGGATCAGCGCGACCGAGGCGTCGTCGTCGCGTTCGGACGCGGAGTACGCCCAGCTCATCCCCATGCAGCCGAGCCCGACCGCGCCCACGGGCGTTCCGGCGAAGTCGCGGCGGGCGATGGCGTGCGTGTCGTTGGTGCCGTCGTTCGTCATACCGACGATCCTGGACGAGATCGGACGGGTCCGGCAGAGTCCGTTCATCATGGGTGTGGCACCACCACCCTCGCGGGGCCCGCCTCAGACCGCGCCGGCCCGCCTCGGACCGCCTCAGCCGGCCTCGACCAGGCGCGGGCCCTCCATCAGCCGCTCCAGCCGGGCCTCGGTGCCGCTGCCCGGCCGCGGGTTGTACAGGACGAGGTGGAGACCGGGCCGGCCCGCCAGCGGCAGCAGCGTCGTCTCGAAGACCAGCGTGCCCGCCTCGGGATGCTCGACGGCCTTCACCACCTGGCCGCCCGCGGACACCTCGTGCCGGGCCCACAGCCGGGCGAACTCGGGGCTGGAGGCCAGCATCCGGTCGATCAGCCGGCCGAACTCCGGATCGTCGGGGTAGCGCGCCGCGTCCGCCCGGAAGCGGGCCACCACGCCGCGCGCCGCCTCGTCCCAGTGCGCGTGCAGGGCCCGGTAGCGGGCGCTGGTGAAGAACATCACCAGGCAGTTGCGGTCGCTCTCGCCGTACCCGAAGACGGCCCTGGCGCCGTCGTTGACCGCGATGAAGTTCCAGTGCCGGTCGCGCACGTACCCGGGGCGCGGCGACCAGGCCTCCAGGACGCGCCGCAGTTCGGGGGTCACGGCCGCCGCGCCGCCGCCGTCCTCGGCGCCCCGCGCGGGCGGGTTGAGGCCGGCCAGCAGGTAGAGGTGCTCGCGCTCGGCCTCGTCCAGCCGCAGCGCGCCCGCGACGGCGTCCAGCACGCCGTCGGAGACCTTGATGTCGCGGCCCTGCTCCAGCCAGGTGTACCAGGACACCCCGACCCCGGCGAGCACCGCGACCTCCTCGCGCCGCAGCCCCGGGGTGCGGCCCCGGCCCGCCTCGGGCATCCCGACGTCGGCGGGGCGGAGGCGGGCGCGGCGGGTGCGCAGGAAGTCGCGCAGCTCCTCGCGGCGCCGGCCGGCTGGGGAGGCATGGGGCATACGGCCACGATAGCCGCGCCCGGCCTCCGGCCGCCGGGGCGGATCAGACGAACGCGCGGCCGCTGTGCAGGCGCCTGCGGGTGTCGCGCAGGTAGAGGTTCCACGGGAACGTGCGCAGCGCGCGGGGCATGACCCGGTTGAGCGCCGCCGCGAACCGGGTGAAGCGGTCGAAGCGCGCCTGCTGCGCGGGCGTCCACGGCAGCCCCAGCTCGGCCCGGAACTCCGGCGGCAGGAAGCCCAGCGTGACGAACCGGCTGAACGGCCCGAACACCCGGCTCAGCGGGGCCGGCATGAACCCGAGGTCGACCAGCCTCCGCAGGTAGGCCCGCGTCAGGCCGTCCATCTCCAGCTCCCCGACCGTCGCCTTCCAGTACTCCTCGAAGGCCGCGCGGTCGGCCGGCCACATGTCCTCGGGGACCTGGAGCGTGGTGCCCAGCCGGGACGCGTGCGCGTAGAGCGCGTCCAGCACGTCGGGCCCGAGCTCGCCGTACAGGGCGGTGAGGACGTCCTCGGTGCCCCGGTACAGGCAGGCCGCCACCCACAGCTGGAGCTTGCGGTCGAAGGCGTTGTAGCGGACCTTCTCCCCCGGCCCGGAGTGCACCTGCCGGTGCTGGCGGTCGACCTCCTTGCGCAGCAGCTCGCGCTCCTCGTCGGTGCCGTGCCAGGCGACGACCACGTAGCTGAGCGTGGTGCGCAGCCGCTTGATCGGGTGCTTGTCGATCCGGCCGCTGTCGACCTTGCTCTTGGCCACGCCGTGGCCGACCGGGAGCAGGGCCAGCTGCATGACCACGTTCGCCGAGGCGGCGCTCAGCGCGAACCAGCTGAGCGCGTTGTCGACCGCGTGCGCGGCCTGGCGGGCGCCGCCCGGCCCGCCGGCCCGCACGATCCGGCCGCCGGGAACGGCGGCGACGGGCCGCGCGGGCGCGGCGGCCCCTTCGCTCGCGGGCACGCGACCGGCTGCTTCGGTGGCCATGGAACCTCATTTCGGACGCGGGAGGCTTGATCCTTACCGGTCCTCCACGGTGCCGCAGTAAGTGCTCACTTGCAATGTGACGTGGGACACCCCGTGCGGCGCCCGTGACCGGTCAGGCGACCGTCCCGTCCGCCCGCAGCCGGGCGATCGCCTCCGCGCCGTAGCCGAGACCGGCCAGCACGGCCCCGGTGTGCTCGCCCAGCGCCGGGATCGGGTCCATCCGGGCCTCGGCGCCGGCGAACGTGATCGGCGGCAGCACCGCCCGCAGCGCGCCGACCGGCGAGCCCACCTCCCGCCACCGGTCGCGGCCGGCCAGCTGCGGATGGGCGGCCAGGCCGTGCCCGTCGTTCAGGGTGGCGTTCGGCACGCCCGCCGCGTCCAGCCGGCGCAGCAGCTCCTCCCGCGGCGTCGCCGACGTCACCGCCGCGACCAGCGCGTCCACCTCCGCCCGGTTGCGGACCCGCGCCTGGTTGGTGGCGTACTCCGGATCGTCCACCAGGTCGGGGCGGTCCAGCACGCCGGCCGCCAGCGCCGCCCAGCCGCGGTCGTTCTGGACGCCGATCACCACGTCGGCGCCGTCGGCGGTCGGGTACGCGTCGTACGGCGCGATCACCGGGTGGCCGAGCGCGGTGCGCGCCGGCGGCGCCCCCGTGTAGAGCGTCGTGTAGAGCGCCTGCCCCATCCACTCCGCGACCGCGTCGAACATCGACACCTCGATCGCCGCGCCCTCGCCGGTGGTGCCGCGCCGCACCAGGGCCGCCAGCGCCCCGGAGAACGCGTACATCCCGGCGGCGATGTCGGCCAGCGGCGAACCGGCCTTCACCGGCGTCTCGGGCGTGCCGGTGACCGAGATCAGCCCCGCCTCCGCCTGGACGAGCATGTCGTAGGCGCGCTTGTCGCGGTACGGCCCGCCGCTCCCGTACCCGGACATGTCGATCACGATCAGCCGGGGGTCGGCCGCCCGCAGCTCCGCCGCCGACAGGCCCATCCGCGCCGCCGCGCCCGGCGCGAGGTTCTGCAGGAAGACGTCCGCGCCCGCGATCAGCTCGCCGAGGATCGCCCGTCCCGCCGGCCGCTTCACGTCGAGCGCGACCGACTCCTTGGACCGGTTGAGCCAGGCGAAGTGGGTGCCGAGCCCGCCCTTGACGGCCGAGTCGTACGCGCGGGCGAAGTCGCCACCGTCCACCCGCTCCACCTTGATCACCCGGGCGCCGAGGTCGGCGAGCTGGCGGCTGGCGAACGGCGCGGCCACCGCCTGCTCCAGCGCGACGACCGTGATCCCTTCGAGCGGCAGCATCCGCGCTCAGCCCTCCAGCAGCCGGCGGCCGATGATCATCTTCTGGATGTCGGCGGTGCCCTCGCCGATCAGCAGCATGGGCGCCTCCCGGTAGAGCCGCTCGATCTCGTACTCCTTGGAGTAGGCGTAGCCGCCGTGGATCCGGAACGAGGCCTCCACGACCTCCTTGCAGTACTCGCCGGCCAGGTACTTCGCCATCCCGGCCTCCAGGTCGTTGCGCTCGCCGGAGTCCTTGCGGCGGGCCGCCATCACCACCATCTGGTGCGCCGCCTCCACCTTCGTCGCCATCTCCGCGAGCCGGAACAGCACCGCCTGGTGCTCGGCGATCGGCTTGCCGAACGTCTCGCGCTCGCGGGCGTAGTCCAGGGCCAGCTCGTACGCGCGAAGGGCCATGCCGGCGCCGCGCGCGGCCACGTTCACGCGGCCGACCTCGACGCCGTCCATCATCTGGTAGAAGCCGCGCCCCGGCTCGCCGCCGAGGATCTGCGCGGCCGGGATCCGGTACCCGTCGAAGAGGAACTCGGTGGTCTCGACCCCCTTGTAGCCCATCTTCTCGATCTTGCCGGGGATCGTCAGGCCGGGCGCGACCTCGCCGAACCCGGGCGTCTTGTCCACCAGGAACGTGGTCATGCCCTTGTGCCCGGCGTCCGGGTCCGTCCGGACGAGCGTGGCGACCAGGCCGGCCGAGGCACCGTTGGTCAGCCACATCTTCTGCCCGGTGATCAGGTAGTCGGCGCCGTCGGGGACGGCCCGGGTCCGGATCGCCGACACGTCCGAGCCGCAGTGCGGCTCCGACATCGAGAACGCGCCGCGGATCTCGCCGGCGGCCATCTTCGGCAGGTAGTGCGCCTTCTGCTCGGGCGTGCCGTGGTGGGCGACCATCCAGGCGACGATGAAGTGGGTGTTGACGATCCCCGACACGCTCATCCAGCCGCGCGCCAGCTCCTCCACCACCAGCGCGTACGTCAGCAGCGACGCGCCGAGGCCGCCGTACTCCTCGTCGATGACCAGCCCGAACAGCCCGAGATCGCGCATCCCGTCCACGATCGCCTGCGGATACTCGTCGGCGTGCTCCAGCTCGGTCGCCACCGGCAGGATCTCCCGGTCCACGAACGACCGCACCGTCGCCAGGATCTCGCGCTGCTCGTCGGTCAGCCCGTGCGTCTGCTGCAACCTGCTCACGATCGGTCCCTTCCGTCGTCCCCGTTCCAGAACCCCTGGCCCTCCAGGTGCGCCACCAGCAGGGTGCCCGCGTGCCGGATGTGCGCGCCCATCGCCTGCCGCGCCGCCTCGGCGTCGCCGGCCCGCAGCGCCGCGAGCACCTGGTGGTGGTCGTCCACCGACGCCCGGTTCCAGCCGTGGATGCTCGCGTAGAAGCGGCGCGGCGCGTACCGGACGACCAGTTGCAGCAGCCAGGCGGTCTTCGGCGACCGGGCGGCGAGGTTGATCACCCGGTGGAACTCGTGGTTGGCGCGCTCGACGCCCTCGGGGTCGCCGGCCTCGGACGCCCGTTCGAGCCGCTCCTGGGTACGGCCGAGGGCGGCCAGCCCGTCCGCGCCGAGGTGCCCGGAGGCGCGGGAGGCCAGCTCCCCGGCGAGGTAGGCCTGCGCCTCGAAGAGGTCCTGGACGTCCTGCCGGGTCAGCGGCGCGGGCATGAACCCGCGGCGCGGCTCCAGCGTCACGAACCCCTCGCCGCGCAGCGACAGCAGGGCCTCCCGGACGGGCGTGACGCTGACCCCGAGGTCCTCCGCGATCCGCTCCAGCCGCAGGAACTCGCCGTGCCTGACCTGGCCGGACATGATGAGGTCGCGCACGTACGCGGCCACCTCGTCGCCGAGCTGGCGGCGCCGGCCGAGGGCCCGGTCGCCCGGAGGTGCCATGTCGTCGCCTCCCGTGCCGTCCTGCGCGGAGTCGGGAACAAAATATATGAAATGCGATCATGGCGCGAGAGGCCGGCCCCCGGTGCCCCGGGCCGTCCGCCGCGCCGGGGCTCACGTCACCGCGGGGATCTCCGGGCAGCGGGTGCCGGTGTAGATGGTGGGCATGCACCGGTTGCAGTGGATGCACAGCGATCGCGTCGCCGGGTCCGCCGCGATCCGGCCGATCAGGTCGGGCTCGCGCAGCAGCGCCCGCCCCATCGCCACGAACTCGAAGCCCTCGTCCATCGCCAGGTCCATCGACTCGCGGCCGGTGATGCCGCCCAGCAGGATCAGCGGCAGGTCCAGCTCGGCCCGGAACCGCCGCGCGTGCTCCAGCAGGTAGGCGTCCTTGTACGGGTAGGCCTTCAGGAAGCCCTTGCCGAACGTCCGGATGCCGAACCGCAGCAGCGGCGGGAAGTTCGCCGCGAACTCGGGGACCGGCGCGTCGCCGCGGAACAGGTACATCGGATTGAGCAGCGAGCTGCCCGCCGTCAGCTGCAGCGCGTCGACCGTGCCGTCCTCCTGGAGCCACCGGGCGACCTGGAGGCTGTCGTCGATCTCCAGCCCGCCGCGGACGCCGTCCCGCATGTTGAGCTTGGCGGTCACCGCGATGCGGTCGCCGACCTCGTCCCGGACGGCGCAGGCGATGCCGCGCACGACCTTGGCCCGGTTCCCGATGGCGCCGCCGAACTCGTCTTTTCGCTTGTTGAGCTTGGGGCTGAGGAACGAGCTGGCCAGGTAGTTGTGCCCGAAGTGCATCTCAACGGCGTCGAAGCCGGCCTCGATCGCCAGCCGCGCCGCCGTCGCGTGGGCCCTGGTCACCCGCTCGATGTCGGCGGCCGTGGCGGGCTTGGTGAAGCGCATCCCGATCGGGTTGAAGAAGCGTCCCGCCGACAGTCCCGGCAGGCCGTTGGACTTGGCGTCCGCGACCGGCCCGGCATGCCCGATCTGCGCCGACACCGCGGCGCCCTCGGCGTGGATCGCGTCGGTGAGCCGGCGCAGCCCCGGCACCGCCTCGGGCCGCATCCAGATCTGCCGCCGCTCGGTGCGGCCCTCGGGCGCGACCGCGCAGTACGCGACGGTCGTCATGCCGACGCCGCCCGCGGCCGGGCGGCGGTGGTACTCGATCAGCTCGTCGGTGACCAGCGCGTCCGGCGTCGCGCCCTCGAAGGTGGCGGCCTTGATCACGCGGTTGCGCAGCGTCAGCGGGCCGAGCCTGGCGGGCGCGAGAACGTCGGGGGCCATGGCTGTCTCCTCGGTACGTCCGGGCGGATGTGTCCGGAACAGGGGGCGGGGCCGCGGCGCGCCCTCCCGCCCAGGCCCCCGAGGAGGGCGGGCGCGCCGCGTACGTCCGGCTCGGGCCGGGTCAGAGGCGCTCGATGATCGTGACGTTGGCCTGGCCGCCGCCCTCGCACATCGTCTGCAGCCCGTACCGGCCGCCGGAGCGCTCCAGCTCGTGCAGCAGCGTGGTCATCAGCCGGGCGCCGGTGGCGCCGAGCGGGTGGCCGAGCGCGATCGCGCCGCCGTTGGGGTTGACCTTCTCCGGGTCGGCGCCGGTCTCCTTCAGCCAGGACAGCACGACCGGGGCGAACGCCTCGTTGATCTCGACCGTGTCGATGTCGTCGATCTTCATGCCGGCCTTCTTGAGCGCGTACGCGGTGGCCGGGATCGGCGCCGACAGCATGCGGATCGGGTCCTCGCCGCGCGCCGAGATGTGGTGGATCCGGGCCCGCGGGGTGAGGTCGTGCTCCTTCACCGCCCGCTCGGACGCGACCAGCAGCGCCGCGGAACCGTCGGTGATCTGGGAGGACACCGCGGCGGTCAGCCGGCCGCCCTCGACCAGCGTCTTCAGGCCCGCCATCTTCTCCAGCGTGGTGTCGCGGCGCGGCCCCTCGTCGGTGCCGTGGCCGTCGATCGGGGCGATCTCGCGCTCGAAGCGGCCCTCGTCGATCGCCCGGATCGCCCGCTGGTGGGAGTTGTAGGCCCACCGCTCCATCTCCTCGCGGGACAGGTCCCAGTCCCGGGCGATCATCTCGGCGCCGGCGAACTGCGACACCTCGCCGTCGCCGTACCGCCGCACCCAGCCCTTGGAGCCCACGAACGGGCCCTCGGTGAAGCCGAGCGGCTCGGCGGCCGTCATCGCGTACGAGATCGGGATCTGCGACATGTTCTGCACGCCGCCCGCCACCACCAGGTCGGAGGTGCCCGACAGGACGGCCTGCGCGGCGAAGTGCACGGCCTGCTGCGAGGAGCCGCACTGGCGGTCCACGGTCACGCCCGGGACCTCCTCGGGCAGCCCGGCGGCCAGCCACGCGGTGCGGGCGATGTCGCCGGCCTGCGGGCCCACCGTGTCCACGCAGCCGAAGATCACGTCCTCGACCGCCGCCGGGTCGGCCTGCGAGCGTTCCATCAGCGCGGTCAGCACGTGCGCGCCCAGGTCGGCGGGGTGCACCCCGGACAGCGCGCCGCCGCGCTTCCCGACCGGCGCGCGGACCGCTTCGACGATGTAGGCCTCGGCCATTGGGGGTCTCCTTCGTACGGGTCGTACGGGGTCGTACGGGTTCCGGTTCGTTCTAGGTCGCCTGGATGCCTTCCAGGACCATGGCGAGGTACTGCTTGGCGATGTCGTCGGCGGACAGCCGCCCGCCGCGCTGGTACCAGTTGGCCGCGAGCCAGACGGTGTCGCGGATGAAGCGGTAGACGAGGGTCCGGTCGAGGTCGGAGCGGAACGCCCCCTCCTTGACGCCCCGTTCCAGCACCGAGGTCCACATCTGCTCGAAGCGGCCGTGGGAGTCCCGCAGGTAGCTGAAGCGCTCCCCGGCGGCCAGGTGCTTGGACTCGTTCTGGTAGATCACGACGGCGGGCCGGTGGCGGTCTATCGAGCGGAACGACTCGACGACGAGCGCCTCCAGCGTCTCGCGGGCGCCGAGCCCCGCCTCCAGGACGCGGTCGTACGCGGCCCACATCTCGTCCAGGAACGTCGACAGGATCTCGTCGGCCATCGACTCCTTGGAATCGAAGTGGTAGTAGAGGCTGCCGCCCAGGATCCCGGCCGCGTCGGCGATCTGCCGGACCGTGGTGGCGGAGTACCCCTGCGAGGCGAACACCTCCGCGGCCGTGCCGAGCAGCTCGGCCCGCCGCTCAGCGCGCGCGGCCGCGGTTCCCTCGGCGTCGCGCCGTCGTGGACTCATGGTGGATGGTTTCCTTACGGATGCTGGCTGGAGACGGAGACGACCTCGCCCGTCATGTACGAGGAGTAGTCGCTCGCCAGGAAGACGATAACGTTCGCCACCTCCCACGGCTCCGCGTAGCGTCCGAACGCCTCCTTGCTGGTGAGGTCGTCCAGCAGCTCCTGGGAGGTCACCTTGACCAGGTGCGGGTGCATGGCCAGCGACGGCGACACGGCGTTGATCCGCACCCCGTGGTCGGCGGCCTCCAGCGCGGCGCAGCGCGTCAGCGCCATCACCCCGGCCTTGGCGGCCGCGTAGTGCGACTGGCCCTTCTGCGCCCGCCAGCCGATCACCGAGGCGTTGTTGACGATCGCGCCGCCCCCCTGCTCCCGCATGATCCGCAGCGCGGCGCGGGTGCAGCGCATGGTGCCGTTCAGCGTGATGTCCAGGACGCGGTCCCAGGCGTCGTCCTCCATGTCGACCAGGTCGGCGGTGCCGCCCAGGCCGGCGTTGTTGACCGCCACGTCGATCCGGCCGTACTTCTCGACGGCCAGCGCGTACAGCGCCTGGACCTGCTCCTCCGACGTCACGTCGCACGGCAGCGCGGCGACCCGGTCGGCGCCGAACTCCTTCTCCAGCGCGGCGAGCGACTCGTTCAGCCGCCGCTCGTGCGCGTCGGAGATCAGGATCCGGGCGCCCTCCTCCAGGGCGCGGCGCGCGGTGGCGCCGCCGATCCCGGCGCCGGCCGCGGCGGTGATCACCACGACCCTGTCGCGGAGCAGCCCGTGGGCCTCGGGGTAGGGCGGCGGGGGCGTCATGAACGGGCCTCTCGTGGCAGGCCGAGCACCCGCTCGGCGATGATGTTGCGCTGGATCTCGTTCGACCCGGCGTAGATGGTGTCGGAACGGGAGAACAGGAACAGCCGCTGCCAGTCGTCCAGGTCGTACGGCTCGCCCTCGGCGACCAGCCCGGCGGCGCCCAGCACGTCCATGGCCAGCTCGCCCAGCTCGCGGTGCCACGTCCCCCAGACCAGCTTGGAGATCGACGACTCGGGGCCGGGCGCCCCGGCCGCCACGCCCGCCATGGTGCGGGTCGCGTTCAGCCGCATGATCTCCAGGCCCATCCAGGAGCGGGTGAGCCGGTCGCGCAGCAGCGGGTCGTCGATCGCGCCGGTCCGGCGGGCCAGGTCGATGACGCCCTGCAGCTCGCGGCGGAACCCGACCTGCTGCCCCAGCGTCGCCACCCCGCGCTCGAAGCCCAGCGTGGCCATCGCGATCTTCCAGCCCTCGCCGGGCGCGCCGACGATGTTGCCGGCGTCGGTGCGGGCGCCGTCGAAGAACACCTCGTTGAACTCCGAGGTGCCGGTGATCTGGATGATCGGCCGGATGTCCACGCCGTCCTGGCGCATCGGGACCAGCAGGTACGACAGGCCGGCGTGCCGCTGGGAGCCCGGCTCCGTGCGGCAGACCACGAAGCACCAGTCGGCCTCCATGGCCAGCGACGTCCAGACCTTCTGGCCGGAGACGCTCCAGCCCTTCTCGTCCAGCTCGGCGCGGGTCTGGACGTTCGCCAGGTCCGATCCCGCGTCCGGCTCGGAGTAGCCCTGGCACCACAGCTCCTCGACCGCCACGATCGGCGGCAGGAAGCGCTTCTTCTGCTCCTCGGTGCCGAACGCGATGATCGTCGGGCCGAGCAGGTTCTCGCCGATGTGGCCCACCCGCGCGGGGGCGTCGGCCAGGGCGTACTCCTCGTTGAAGATCACCTGCTGCTCGACGGTCGCGCCGCGCCCGCCGTGCTCCTCCGGCCAGCCGATGCACGTCCAGCCCGCGGCGGCCATGTGCCGTTCCCACGCCAGCCGTTCCTCGTGCGCCTCGTGCTCGCGGCCCGGGCCGCCCAGCCCGCGGGCGTGCGCGAACTCGCCCGAGAGGTTGGTCTCCAGCCAGTCGCGCACCTCGGCCCGGAACGCCCGGTCCTCGGGGGTCTCGTTCTGCTCCACGCGGGCACTCTACCAAACAGTTGTTAGAAAGAATCGACCCGCACCACGAACACGGTGGTGTCGTCGGCGCTCGGGTCGTGCCCCATGCGGTCCAGCACCGTCTCCAGCACCTCCTGAGGGTCGTCCCCGCACCGTCCCAGCAGCTCGGTCAGCCGCTCGAGGCGCTCCTCCAGATCGGCGTCCCGGCGCTCCACCAGCCCGTCGGTGTAGAGAACGACCAGATCGCCGGGCTCCAGCCGGGACGAGACCGTCGAGTAGTCCCACGCCGGCAGCGCGCCCAGCATGGGATCAGGCCGCACCCTCAGCTGCACGGCCCCGCCGCCCCGCACCAGGATCGGCGGCAGATGCCCCGCCGAGGCCCACTCCATCACCCTGTCCGCCGCGTCGTACCGCGCCACCAGCGCCGTCCCGGTCGCCGCCCGCTCCTCCTCCAGCTCGCCGACCATCTCGTTCAGCCAACCCACCAGCCGCCCGGGGACCTGCCCGGTGTACGCCAGCCCCAGCAGCGCGTTGCGGGTCCGCGCCATCGCCGCGGCCGCGGGCAACCCGTGCCCCGCAGCGTCGCCGATCGCCAGCAGCGTCCGCCCGCCCGGCAGCGGCTTGCACGCGAACCAGTCGCCGCCGACCCTTTCCGCGCTCCCCGCGACCAGCGTCCGCACCGCGAGCCGCAGCCCCTCCGGATCGGGCAGCTCCTCCGGCGCGGGCAGGATCGCCCGCCGCAGCGTCACCGCCACCCGCCGCTCCTGCGCCGCCCTGGCCTGCTGCCGCAGGATCTCCCGCCGGGTCTCCGCCAGCGCCTGCTCGATCCCCCGCCGCCGGGTGATGTCCTGCGACAGCAGATTCACCGTCACGGGACGCCCGGCCGAGTCCAACACCGGCTCGGCGAACACCCACAGATGCCGCTGCTCCCCCGCCGGCGTGACCACCCGGTGCTCCATCTCCACCGGCTCCTGCCGGGAGAGCATCGTCTGGAACCGCTCCTCGGTCAGCGGACGGTCCTCGTCCACCACCACCTTGGACAGCTCGTCCAGCATCGGCGCCGACCCCGGCCGCAGCCCGTAGTTCGCCGCCATCTGCGGCGTCCACTGCAGCTGGTCGGTCGCCAGGTCGTACTCGGCGAACCCCAGCGCCGCCAGCCGCCCGGCCCGCTCCAGCCGGCGCCGCAGCCGGTCCTCGTCGTCCAGGTAGTGCCAGGTCACGCAGACGCCGGTCTGGACGGCCACGCATCGCACTGCCATCCGGGACGTCCGCGTCACCCCCTCCTGCGCGGTCGAGAACTCGAACGGGCCCCGTTCGTACGGCTCCCCGGTCTCCAGGACCTCCACGTACCGCGCGAAAAGCCCCAGCAACGCGGAGCCCGGATCCATGCGCAGCAACCGCTGGCCGGACAGTTCCTCGGCACCGCGACCGAAAAGGTCACGGGTCGCCGCATTCAAACGCGCATAAAGGAAATCGAGCACCTTCCCGTCGTGCCTTACCGGAACCAGGTGCGCGGCCGAATCGATCGAGGCGTCCAGTACGGCCCGCGCCTCGGGATCGTCCGGCAGCTCCTCCAGCAGCTTGGCGTCCTCGGCCACATCGGCCTCGGGCACCGGGAACGCCTCGATGCTCGGCACCACCCGCGGCGCCGCCATCGCCGCGTGCGCCCCGGTGGCCGTCTCCTCCGCCTTCGGCGGCGCGTTCCGCCCGCCCCGCACCCCGGTCACCATCGAGGCGGCCTCTTCCAGCCCCACGTCCAGGTCCCGGGCCAGCCAGATCAGGTGCTGCAGCGCCTCATCGGGCTGCACGCCCAGCCGCCCGGCGAGCACGACCCGCGCCTCGGCGAGGATCGCGCGCTCGCGCGCGGCCCCGCGCAGATCGGCGAGTTCCGGTATCAGCGGCGTGCTCTCGGTTTCCCTCACACGAATCCCCCATCAAAGGAAGAACCGTATATAAGGCTATGGGGTCCGCTATTCGACCCTCGCACGCCGTACGCCCTATTTTGCCGCCCGCTAACAGGGTCAGCGCCGCCGCTTTACCCCGCCGCCTGATAAACCTGCTTGGTCAACGCCGTCAACCGCCGCGCCGCGGTACCGAACGACGAACCCGCCGGATGCAGCGTCAGCACCACCACGACCCGGTCCCCGACGACCCCCGTCGTGTGCAGCACCGGCCGTCCCAGCCCCAGATCCGCCGCCGCGGGCCGGTACGCCTCCCCCTCGCAGGGCACCGCGGGCACGTCCCCGAACCCGGACCACCCCTGCTTCACCGCCCACGGCCGCGGCAGCGCCCGCGGGATCCCGAAGTACTGGTCGTACCGATCGGTCCCGCAGGGCGTCGCCTGCCGCAACTCCCCCATGATCAGCTCCCGGTGCTCCTCGGGAGCCTCCTCCAGCACGTACCGGTACGTCCTCGCCACGTCCATGGCACTGAGCGCCACATACCCCCAGAACCCGGGCTTGTCCGCCGGCGGCGGCCGCGTGTCCCGCAAGCCCGCCCGGGGCACCATCCGCTCGATGATCGCCCCCTTGCCGCCCCTGTTCCAGAACGCCGTGGCCGCCTTGTCGTCACTCGACCGCAGCATCGGCCGCAGCGACGCCAGATCCCCCTCCGACGCCTTCTCCCGCCGCAGGAAGTCCAGTGCGATGAGGATCTTCACCACCGAGGCCGACCGGAACGTCCGCCGGGCCCCCTCCTGCAGCACGACCTTCCGGGCCTTCCAGTCGTACACCACGTACCCGGCCCGTACCCCCTCCGGCACCTTCGGCCGCGGCCGGGCCTCCGTCTCGCTCACCCGAGCCTCCGGACTCTCCGCCCTCTCGACCGGCACGGCCCCACCGCCCCCGCACCCGCCCAGCACCAGGACACCGGCGACGACCATCCCCGCACGCAACGCGCTCACCCGGCCATCCCTACCAGATCCCGGCCCGCCACAACCGAGTACGCACCCGCCCTCAGACTGCGCTACAGTAATCACGCCCGCTCAACCGGGCACCGGGACGTAGCGCAGTTTGGCAGCGCACTTGACTGGGGGTCAAGGGGTCGTGGGTTCAAATCCCGCCGTCCCGACCAGCGTTTACGCAGGTCAGAGGCCAGTTCTCAAGATTGAGAACGTGGCCTCTTGATCGTTTGTTAGCCATTCGTTAGCGGATCCGACCGTCACCCCTGACACTCAGACGGTTCACACGGCACCCAACGAGATAGAACCAGAACGATCGTCACCCTGACGTGTTCACTCACCCGCCGCCACCGAGAGCCCGAAGCGCCGACCGCCCGCAACACCCACAGGCAGCACCTGAAGCCTTCCAAACTGGCTACGCGGGTTCGATTCCCGTCGCCCGCTCCAAGTTCTCGCAGGTCTACACGATGATCACGCGGGTCCACGATCACGTCAGTGATCGTTTGTCACTCATCTGTCACCCGGACCCAGCGTGATCATGTGTTCAACTCCGACACCCAGCACGATCACACAGCACCCGCCGGCACCCGCGATGAACACCCGCCCAGCGCGCCGCCCCCTCCTCCCCGGCTCCTTGGGGCTCCACCGGCGCCCCACGAGGAAGGCCCACTGCCTTCCCGCCCGGCGCGATGCTCCGTCGACGGTCGAGTACAGACGCCTGCTCGACCGTTCCACGGAAACCGACCGAGCCATGGCCTCCCTCCATGACGCATCCGCAGAGAAGTCCAACCGACAGGCCACAGCAGCAACGGCCGCAGAGATACGGGTCAGGGAGTGGTCTCTCGGGCACAAGCAGAGGAGGCCGCCCGGCGCGACAACGTCCGGGGCGGGCGGGACGTTCTCTCCGCGCAGGCTGAGGTGGTCCGGATTGCATCCTGACGAATTACCGGGCTGACACGTGGAAACGAGACAAGGTTGACGACATCACGCGCCAAGCTCGGCTGCTGCGCCCCTCATCAGTCCGCCGGTTACCCACTGCCTCCTCGCCGGAACCAACCGCGCCTGCCATAGAACAAGTGGGTCGGCGCCTCTCTCGCATCACACCAGGGGAGCCTGTCCTGGGGTGGCACCGTAAGCTCACCCCATGAAGCGCCCGCACTCACCAACCACACCATCTCAAAACGGTAACGCCCTCCTATAGGCGCAGGTCGCGAAGTGTTCTCCCCGCGCAAGCGGGGGTGGTCCGTCGCTGCCCCCGGGGCGAGTCCCTCGGGATCCGTTCTCCCCGCGCGAGCGGGGGCCGCTCGTAAAGTGGCCAGCGCTCGAGGATCCGTTCTTGGTGGCAACCTCGGTCCATCCCCGGCGAGGCCCCTGTCAACACCCTCCAACCCCAGCGAACCCACCTGGTGTTACGCGCAGAACTGCTGGATAGGCGCTGAGCTGAGCGCCCTTCTGGCGCCTCACCGGCGGCGCTGCCACTACTGCGCACGGCATGATGACGGGGATTCCCAGACAGCGCCTTGCATTCTCAATCGGTGCGGCGGCGGCTGCGGATCTTGTCGAAAGCAGCGAGGGCGGTGTCGTCGGCGTCGTCGAGAGTGTGCAGATAGCGCTCGGTGGTGGAGATGGATCCGTGGCCGAGGCGTTCTTTGACGACCTGGAGGTCAGCGCCGCCGGCCAGCAGCCAGGATGCGTGCGCGTGGCGGAGGTCGTGGATGCGGACCTTGACGTCCAGGTCGGCCTTCTTTAGGGCGGGCTTCCAGATCCGGTTGCGGAACCAGTTCGCTGGGATGTGGCCGTCGGTCTCGCGCCGGCGGGGTTCGCGGGGGTTGTCTTTACCGTGTGCTCGGCGGCGGGCCCGGTACTCGGCGAAGGCTCGTCTGCAGTGGTCGCAGCGGCACGTGGCAGCGTTGTAGGCGCTCAGCGTGCCGTGCCGGTATCGACGTCCCTTGGCGTTCTCTTCGGTCCAGCCGAGTTCCCCTGGGTCGAGAGGGACGGGTGACTGTTCGACCAAAGCTTCCGGCTGGTAGACGAACAGGAGCCCGTCGGTGCCGAGCTGCTCTTCGACGATGTGGTCTTCGAGTTTGGTGACGATCTGGTCGCTGAGCTTGAAGCGGCGCCACTCTTTGTCTTTGGGGTATTCCTTGACCAGGAAGCGTTTGCCCTCGGGGTGGAACTTTGGGTTGAGTTCCACGACGACGCGACTAATCGTCAGGAGACGGGAACGGGTTTTCAGATCGCGGCCGCGGAGTTCGGTGAGTTCGCCCCAGCGGAGGCCTGTTTCGATGGCGGTTTCGACGAGGAGCTTGGAGTCGGCGTCCGGGAGCGCGTGGTAGAGGTCGTCGAACTGCTCGGGGCTGATGATTTCCAGTGGCTTCCCGGGGACGGTGGGGGTGCGGACTCCTTTGCAGGGGTGGATGTAGGTCACCTGGTCGTTCAGCGCGGTGGTGAAGATGGCACTGAGAACCACCTTGTTGTAACGGATGGTCGCGGCGGAGACGCCGTTCTTCTTCATGCTCTTGATCCACGCCCGGACGTGCTCGGGGAGGATGTCCATCATCCGCATCGCGCCGAACTCGGGCATGACGTGCTTGTAGATCGAGTAGTGGTAGCTCTGCATGGTGCTCGGCTCGACCTCGTGATTGGGCAGCCAGGTCTCCTCGACGTACTTCTTGAAGGTCTGCCGTCCTCGCTTGAGGTTGACGTCGCGGCCCTTGCCGACCTCGGCCTCGGCGCGCTGCCAGGCCTTGTCGGCCTCCTTCTTGGAGGAGAAGGTCCCTGCCGACGTGATCTTGCCCTCGAGGTCTTCGTAGCAGGCGGTGTAGCGCGGCCTGCCGTGGCGGTCGATGCGCTTGAACGCGTACCCCAAGATCACTCCCCCGAATGATCGTTTGTTAGTGGCTCGTTAGTGGACTGTGGCCCACGGGGCGGCATCCAGGATGACTGCACGTCATCCACTCTAGGCCTCTGACCTGCATGTTCTCATCGATTCAACTGATCGCAAAGGAAGCAGGTTGAACGCTTTCGGGGCACTGGAACACACCTTCCGGCTGTTCAAACAGACCCTCGGCTGGACCTGCCCCAAACTCCGCACGCCCCAAGCCCGCGGACCGCTGGACCTGGATCATCATCGCCACCCACACCCAACTGCGGCTCGCCCGCCCCTTGGCCGCAGACCTCCGCCGCCCCTGGGAGAGCCCCCTCCACCCCAGCCGCCTCACCCGGCTCGCGTCCGACGCGACTTCCGGAACATCCGCCCGGCCACCACGCAGCCTGCCAGAGCACCGAAACCAGGCAAACCCGGACCTGGGCGACCACCCGGCTCCCGCAATCGCAGACCCGCACCCCGCTACGACGCCGGCAAAACCATCAAACGCGGCCGCACCATGACCGAGCACCAAGATCGGAGAGGTTAAAGAACAAGCTCAGAGGCCGTCTTCAATCCAGCTGGGGAATCGAAGACGGCCTCCCGCTGCCTGTCCGGTGACCACAGTCATATTGTCAGGGCCTCACGTGCGCCGGTCCCGGTCGCGGCGCTCAGCCCCAGGGCATGCGCCGGGTGGTCCGAGGGTTATGGCGTGAGGACCGTCTTGCCGATGGTGGTGCGTTCTTCGAACGCTTTGTGTGCGGCGGCGGCTTGGGCCAGCGGAAGGGCGGCGCCGATGATCGGCTTGAGTTCGCCGGTGCGGGCCAGATCGAACGCGCGGTTGAGCAGGCGGGCCAGGTGTTCGGGTGCCAGCGCTGCGGACGCGAAGCCCGTGACGGAGAGGCCGCGGTGGTAGACGTCGAGGGGGTCGAACTGCGGTGCCTGGCCGCTTGTCGTTCCGTAGACCACCATCCGGCCGGTGCCGGGCGTCAGAAGGTCAAAGGCGGTCTTGGAGACCGGGCCGCCCGTGGTTTCCAGCACCACCTGGAGACCACCGTCTGCCGCCTTCCGTACACGCTCGCCCCAATCCGGTGTGCTGTAGTCGATCGCCGTGTCCGCGCCGAGTCGCTTGGCCGCGTCCAGTTTCTGTTCGCCCCGGGCGACGGCGATCACGTTCGCGCCGGCGTGTTTGGCCAGTTGGACCAGCAGGCTGCCGACGCCGCCCGCGGCGGCCTCGACCAGCACCGTCTCTCCGGGCTGGAGGGCGGCGGCCTCGGCCACCCCGACCGCGGTCGTGCCCTGCCCGAGCAGGGCCAGGGCTGTGTGGTCGTCCAGTGTGCCGGGCCGCGACAGAGCTGCCGCCGCAAGGACGGCCTTCTCGGCGTAGCCGCCGCCTGCGGTGGTGCCGACCACCTGCCGGCCGATCTGTGCGGGGTCGACGTCCGGGCCGACGGCGATCACCGTGCCCGCCACCTCGAAACCCGGCGAGTACGGCAGCGGGAGGTCGGTGAGCACCGATCGCATCAGGCCGGCCCGTATCTGGACGTCGGCGAAGCCGATTCCGGCCGCGGTCACCCGCACCAGGATCTGGCCGGGGCCGGGCTCTGGGTCGGGGACCTCGTCCACCCGCAGAACGTCGGGGGGACCGTAGTCATGGAACCGGACAGCACGCATGGATGGTCCTTCGCATCGGGGAGAGGTGAGGCGGCGGATGCACCGCCCCGCGAAGGTATCGATGAGATACTGGTTACTTCAAAGGTATCTAACTACCGTGAGGGTACTAGTGGAACCGCTCGCCCCGGACATGTTCGACCCGGCCTGCCCGAGCAGCATCATGCCGATCCGGATCGGCGACAAATGGTCGGCGATGATCATCCAATGCCTCGAGCAGGGACCACGACGGTTCTCTGAGATCCGAATCCCGCTCCGGCACGCCACACCCAAGGTGCTCACCCAGACTCTGCGCGCCCTCGAACGCGACGGAATGATCACCCGAACCGTCTATGCCGAGGTCCCGCCGCGAGTGGAGTACGAACTGACCCCGCTCGGGCGCACCCTGCTCGACCTCATCGCCGCCTGCCGGCACTGGGCGGAGCAGAACATGCCCACCCTCCTCGCAGCCCGCGACGCCTATGAGAACACCATCACCGACCCCAGCTGATCGAAGCAGCGGGCACGCCGAACGGCCCTCGTCAAGTAACGGGATCAAGGGCGGGACCGCACCGCGGGTCCGCCCTTCACCCTTTCAACGCCAGCACACCGTTACTGAATCTCATCGACATCACCACCCCAGCAGCCCTGCAACCGTCGCTCAAACCCAGGCACGAACGTTGCCGCTTCTCACGGTCACAACCAGACCGCCGAATTCCACGCCAGCGAGATCATCTTCCCCTCTCCGCCGGGCACCTGCTCCCCCCGCCGGGACGCGACCCGCCCTCGGATCCGAGGAGGCGGGCTAGTACCGCTGTGCGTACCAGGTCGGTCGCTCGCCGAACATGGCCTTGAAGTCGCGGATGAAGTGGCCCTGATCGGCGTAGCCGAGGTCGGCCGCCAGCGCGGCCCAGTCGATCGCCCCACCGGCGGCCATGCGCGCGGTCACCTCGTGCAGGCGGTAGCGGCGGATCACCCACTTGGGCCCGATGCCGACGTACTCTGCGAACAGCCGTTGCAGCCCCCGCATGCTCAGCCCAAGCTCGCCGGCGAGGTGTTCGACCCTGGTCACGGCCTTGTCCTGGACGATCAGCTCGACCGCGGCCACCACCTGGCGTACCCGGGGGTCGTCGTCTGGCAGGTGCTCCAGCAGGAAGGCGTCCACGGTCGGCACGTCGAGCGTCGTGGGCAGGTCCGGGCCGAACACCTCGGCCGCCGGGACGACGCGGTCGGTGATCGTCGAAACGGAGGCACCGAGGAACGGGCGGAAGCAGCCCGGCCGGAACGCGACACCGAAGACGTGGTCGCGGCCCTGGAGGATCTTGATCCGGTAGCCGCTGCACACGCCGTTGACGTCCGCACGGCCGCCGCCCAATGACAGGTGCACATTCGGGTACGGCACGATTTTCTGCCGGTAGGGCTCGGCGTAGTCCCAGCGAGCCTCCCAGTACCGCTCCACCCAGGGCGCGAGCGCCGGCGACGGGTCGTGGAACGTATGGCGCTGATACCTGGTCCACGCACCGCGCAGCTCACGAACGTCCCGCCCCACACGGCAAAGTGTATGTCGCCTTTGTCCAATACCCCTCTGGCACGCGCCACCTAGTCTCCTCGCCATGTCGCATCTGTCCAACGCTGCCGAGGCCATGGCGGCAGTCGCCCGCCCCATCAACGACGACCAGCTCTCCAACAAGACTCCGTGCACGGAGTACGACGTGCGGGCACTGGTCAACCACCT
>NZ_JBEZWH010000072.1:38609-38888 GCF_040703975.1 Spirillospora sp. NPDC029432 | reverse complement strand
GGCCGCCGCCGGCCGGGCGTGGCCGAGCAGGGCCAGGCGCCGCCGCCCCGACCGCGCGACGGCCAGCTCGCCGGGCGCCCACGTCCCGGCGATCCAGGGCCGCCCGGAGGCGTGCGGGACGACCGTGCCGGCGTACCCGGCCGCGCGCTCGGCGACGCGGGCCGCGGCCGGCGTGTCCGGAAGGATCAGGAATCGCATCTCACGCTCCGGGGTGGGCGGGCGCGGCCGGGGGGGGGGCCCCCCGGCGGGGGGAGATTGGCCGGGCGGCGCGAGCGGTGA
>NZ_JBEZWH010000072.1:0-38599 GCF_040703975.1 Spirillospora sp. NPDC029432 | reverse complement strand
TTTTTTATTATTTATCCTCCCCCGCGGGGGGGGGGGGGGGGGGGGGGGGGGGGGGCGCCCCCCCCCGGCGGGATCAGTTGTCCGAGCCGTCGCACGCGTAGAACGCGCACTCGTTCTTCCGGTCGATGCCCCAGTCGGCGTCCCCGAGGGTGACATCGGCGAAGGCGCCGGCCTCGGCCAGCATCGGGGGCTCGTAAACGGTCTCCTGCATGCGGATCACCCTTTCCGGTCCGGCCGGAAGGCTTTTCCTTCCGGCCTGCCGCCAAAATTACCGGGTGCCCCTTTCATGTGGCTTTCCGGTGGCTGCCCGTTCGCTTTCCGATCGCTTTCTGATCGCTTTCACTCCGCCGGCACGAAAAAGGGCCGGAGAAAGCGCGACGGCTTTCTCCGGCCCTTCCCCGGCGCCCGGGGTCAGCCGACCAGGACGGCCGACCGGTCGAGCGCCGGGTCGTTGCGCAGGATGGCCGCGTGCAGCGCCTGCAGCTCCTGCCCCGGGCTGATCCCGAGCTGCTCGCCCAGCCGCGCGCGGACGTCCCGGTAGGCCGCCAGCGCCTCCGCCTGCCGCCCGCACCGGTACAGCGCGAGCATCAGCTGGTACCAGAACCGCTCGTGGAACGGCCGGCTGCCGGTCAGGAAGCGCAGCTCGCCGACCACCTCCTGGTGGCGGCCCAGCAGCAGGGCGGCCTCGCCGCGCCGTTCCACCGCGCGCAGCCACTCCTCGGTCAGCCGCGGCACGGCGTCGCGGTGCAGGGCGTCGGACCGCACGTCGGGCAGCGCGGGCCCGCGCCACTGCGCGAGCGCCGCGCCGAGCAGCACGGACTCGGCCTCCAGGTCGCCGCGGGCGGCGGCGGTGGTCGCCGCGTCGATCAGGTCGCGGAAGCGGGCGAGGTCGAGCCGGCCGGGCTCGATCTCGATCAGGTAGCCGGCCGCCGAGGCCCGCAGCGCGCCCCCGGCGGGGAACTGGGCGAGCCACCGGCGCAGCCGGGCGACCTGCGTCTGCAGCGCCCCGCGCGGGCAGCGCGGCGGTTCCTCGCCCCAGAGCCACTCGACGAGGTCCTCCACCGGGACGACCGCGTTGGACCGCAGCAGCAGCCCGGCGAGCAGCACCCGCTGCTTCCCGGCGGGCACCGCGGCGCGGTTCCCGCCGACCGCGACTTCGAGCGGCCCGAGTATCCGGAAATCGACCCTTTCGGCCATGAACGCTCCCCGCTCGTCAAGTGATCCGGTGCTCAAACCATTGGACGTTGCCATCCTGTTACAGGTTCGGGGCCGGGACGAGAGTCCCGATGGATAGTTGACGGAATGCTGGGGCGCAATTCTGCTTTATCGCGCTTTATGGAATGCTTTACCGACTTCGCCTGTCCAGGATCTTCGCGCGTCCGGGCGACCCCGCGCGCCCGGGCGACCCGGACGCCGAGGAGTCGTCCGTACGCCGGGTCGCGGGGTGCCTGGAGCGTGGCCGTGTGCGAACGTGAGTAGGGCGACCAAAAGGGGCGATGCGGTGGCGAAAGGTACCTGAGGGGCTCTAGGGTCTGGCCCGTTGCACAGGGCCGGACCCGGGCCCTGTCTCCCATGGAGGAACCAAGGTGCGCCGTCCCCCTACGCGCTCTGCGCTTTCCCTGCTGCTCGCGCTGGCGGTCCTCGCCGCCGGATGCGGCGGGGAGGGCGAGGCTCCGAAGACCGCCCCGGCGGCGGACGCGGCCCAGCCGAGCCCGAGCCCCACGCCGCGCAAGGTCGTGATCGTGGTGGACAAGAAGAGGAGCGAGGTCATGAGCGCCGGCGGCACGGTCGAGCAGGTGCTCGCCGAGGCCAAGATCGCGCTGGGCCCGTACGACCTGGTGAAGCCGGACCGGACCGCCCCGCCCGGTGACATGATCAAGGTGATGCGGCTGCTGTCCAAGCCGGTCACCCGGACGGTGAAGACGTCCGCGCCGACCGTGCGCAAGAAGAGCTCGAAGGTGGCGCCGTTCACGGAGAAGGTGTCGCGCAAGGGCAAGCCCGGCCTGAAGATCGTGCAGACCGCCTACGCCCGCCGCAAGGGCAAGAAGGTCAAGATCGTCATCTCCGAGAAGGTGAAGCGCAAGCCGGTCGCGACGATCCTGCTCGTCGGCCCCAAGGGCGCGAGCACCGGCTCGGCCGCCCGGCTCAACTGGGCGGGCCTGGCCGAGTGCGAGTCCGGCGGCAACCCCAAGGCCGTCAACCCGGCCGGCTACTACGGGCTCTACCAGTTCTCGATGCAGACCTGGGGCTCGGTGGGCGGCAAGGGCAGGCCGTCCGACGCCAGCCCCGCCGAGCAGACCTACCGCGCCCAGATGCTCTACAACAAGGTGAACGGGCGCTGGCAGGGCCAGTGGCCCAACTGCGGCAGCCGCCTGTTCAGCTAGCGGGACCTGGGACACTGGACGGGTGGGGGACGACGCACACGCACTTCTCGGGCCCGCCGACGTCCGCGCGCTCGCGGCCCGGCTGGGCATCAGGCCGACCAAGACGCTGGGCCAGAACTTCGTCATCGACGCCAACACGGTGCGCCGGATCGTGCGCACCGCCGGGGTGGCGCCGGACGACGTGGTCATCGAGGTCGGGCCCGGCCTCGGCTCGCTGACGCTGGGGCTGCTGCCCGAGGTGCGGCGGGTCGTGGCGGTCGAGATCGATCCGGCGCTGGCGGCGGAGCTGCCCGCGACCGCCGCGGCGCGCGCCCCCGGGCTCGCGGACCGGCTGGAGGTCGTCACCGCGGACGCGCTGCGCATCGACGGCGTCCCGGGGCCGGAGCCGACCGCGCTGGTCGCCAACCTCCCGTACAACGTCGCGGTCCCCGTGGTGCTGCACCTGCTGGCGACGCTGCCGTCGCTGCGCCGCGCGCTGGTGATGGTGCAGGCGGAGGTCGCCGCCCGGATGGCGGCCGGGCCGGGCGGCAAGGTGTACGGCGTCCCGTCGGTCAAGCTCGCCTGGTACGGGGAGGCGCGCCGCGCCGGGGACGTGGGCACCAAGGTGTTCTGGCCCGCGCCCAACGTCGAGTCGGGCCTGGTCGCGTTCACCCGCCGCGAGCCGCCGCCCACCCGGGCCACGCGCGAGGAGGTGTTCGCCGTGGTGGACGCCGCGTTCGCGCAGCGCCGCAAGACCCTGCGCGCCGCGCTGGCGGGGTGGGCCGGATCGCCCGCGGCGGCCGAACGGGCGCTGGTCGCGGCGGGTGTCGACCCGAAGGCGCGGGGAGAAGCACTGGACGTGGCCGCCTTCGCCCGGATCGCCCAGTATCGTCCTGGGGGCGTGCTGGAGCGGAACGAGGCGGAGGACCATGGTGAAGGGGCGTTCGCGGACGGCGCGGGCGAAGATGCCCGTGGCGGCGCTGGCGATGCTGGCGATCGCGGCAGCCGGATGCAGTGACGGCGCGGGCGCGACACCGACGATCACGACCACCACCCGGGCCGGGGTGGCGCCGATGCCGCCGGAGAAGGGCGCCTACTTCGGCGCCTGGGTGCCGCCGGACGGGGCCGGGCCGACGGGGAGCGCGTCGCCGTCGCCCTCGGGCTCTCCTTCGGACTCGCCTTCGGGGTCGCCTTCGGAGAGCCCGTCGGGATCTCCCTCGGCCTCGCCCTCCGGACGGCCCGCGCCCGAGCCCGTACGCGGCTTCGAGCAGGCCCTCGGCCGGCAGCTGGACATCGTGCACAGCTACCGGGGATGGAAGTCCGCGTTCCCGAGCCGCGACGACTCCGCGCTGCTGGCGGCCGGCGACCGCTACCTGCTGCTGACCTGGGCCGGCGCCGACACCAAGGAGATCGTGTCCGGCGAGCACGACGCGGTGATCCGCGAGCGCGCCCGGGCCGTCAAGGCCACCGGCAAGCCGATCTTCCTGCGCTGGTCGCGCGACATGGACGCGCCGGGCGCGCGGGACCGGGTGCACGGCGGCAAGGAGTTCGTCGCCGCGTGGAAGCACATCCGCGCGATCTTCAAGGCGGAGCGGGTCGACAACGTGGCGTGGGTCTGGTGCCCGACCGCCACCGGCTTCGGCAGCCGCAACGGGCCGTCGTACTACCCCGGCGACGACCAGGTCGACTGGATCTGCGTGGACGCCCAGCCGGGCGCCGGCTACGACTACCGCGACCTGTCGGAGGTCGTCAAGGTCTTCATGGACTGGGCCGGCGACCGGCCCAAGCCGATCATGGTGGCGGAGTTCGGGGTGCCCAAGGCGTACGGCACCCGCCGCGCCGAGTGGCTCCGCAAGGCCGCCGAGACCCTGCAGAACCCGCAGGTGAAGGCCGTCGTCTACTTCAACTCCGACGAGCAGGCGCAGGAACCGCGCGACGACCGCCGCAAGTACGCGGTGACCGGCGACCAGAAGGCGGTCTCCGCGCTGCGCGAGCTGGCCACCACGCCGTACTTCAACCCCCGCAACCTCCCCGTCACCAGCGGGGAGTAGAACCACTACGCTTCCCTGACGTGACCGCGACCGCAGTGACCGTACGCGTGCCAGCGAAGGTCAATCTCCAGCTCAGCGTGGGGCCGCTCCGCGACGACGGGTATCACGACCTCGTCAACGTCTTCCACGCCGTCTCCCTGGCCGACGAGGTGACGGCCGTCCCGGACGGCTCCCTCTCGGTGGCCGTGGAGGCGGCCCCCGGCTCGGCCGTGGCGGTGGACGGCGTGCCCGTCGACGGTGACAACCTGGCCGTGCGGGCGGCGCTGCTGGTGGCCGAGCGGCTCGGCGTGGAGCCGTCCGCCCGGCTGCGGATCCGCAAGGCGATCCCGGTCGCGGGCGGGATGGCGGGCGGCAGCGCCGACGCCGCCGCCGCGCTGGTCGCGTGCGCCCGGCTGTGGGACGACCCCGAGAGCCCGCTGCTGGACCGCGAGGACCTCCTGGAGCTCGGCGCCGCACTGGGCAGCGACGTGCCGTTCGCGCTGCTCGGCGGTACGGCCGTCGGGCTGGGCCGCGGCGAGCGGCTCACCCCGGCGCTGACCCGCGGGACGTTCCACTGGGTGTTCGCGACGGCCGGCGGGGGGCTGTCCACCCCGGCGGTGTACGCCGAGTGCGACCGGCTCCGCGACGCGAACGGCGAGCACGCCGACCTGCCGGACGTCTCCGCGGAGCTGATGACGGCGCTGGCCACCGGCGACGCCAAGGGCCTCGGCGCGGCCCTGGCCAACGACCTGCAGCCCGCCGCGCTGGAGCTGCGCCCCGCGCTGCGCGGCACCCTCGCCGCCGGCCGTGAGCTCGGCGCGCTGGGCTCCCTGGTCTCGGGTTCCGGGCCGACCTGCGCGTTCCTGGCCGGTTCGGCCGGGCACGCGGTGGATCTGGCGGCCGCGCTGGCGGACCTGGACGAGGTCCGCGAGGCGCTGCCCGCGCACGGCCCCGTCCCCGGCGCGACGATCATCTGACCCCCGATAGGAGCCACCATGGCCAGCGTCTCCCTCCTCCTCGCCCTCATCGTGCTGCTGCTCCTCGTCCTGGTGGTCACGGCGGGGGTTTTCGCCGTCGTCATGGTGACCCGCTCCCGCAACCGCCAGAACCAGCAGCCCGGCCCGTACGGCCAGCCCGGCCAGCCCGGCCAGCCCGGCCAGCCGGGCCCGCCCGGTCCGTACGGCCCCGGCCCGGGCCACTGAGCCCCGCGCGGGCATTAGCCTGGTAGGCGTCGTGAATCTGATCAACGTTGAGAACGTCACCAAGGCCTACGGCCCCGAACCGCTGCTGGACGCGGTCTCCCTCGGACTGGACGAGGGCGACCGGGTCGGCGTCGTCGGCCGCAACGGCGGCGGCAAGAGCACGCTCGTGGAGATCCTGGCGAAGGCCACCGAGCCGGACGCGGGCCGCGTCACCCACGCCCGCGGGCTCCGCCTCGGCTACCTGACCCAGCGCGACGCGTTCGCCGAGGGCGCGACCGTGCGGAGCGTCGTGCTCGGCGACCGGCAGGAGCACGAGTGGGCCGGCGACACCCGCGCCCGCGACATCCTCGGCGGCCTGCTCGCGGACCTCGACCTGGACGCCCCGGTGGCCGGGATGTCGGGCGGCGAGCGGCGCCGGGTCGCGCTGGCGCGGCTGCTGGTGCCGGAGACCGACCTGATCGTTCTGGACGAGCCGACCAACCACCTCGACCTGGAGGCCATCGACTGGCTGGCCCGGCACCTGAGGTCGCGCCGGGTCGCGCTGCTGATCGTCACCCACGACCGCTGGTTCCTGGACGAGGTCACCGAGCGCACCTGGGAGGTCGTCGACGGCCGGGTGGAGCGGTACGAGGGCGGCTACTCGGCGTACGTGCTGGCCAAGGCCGAGCGCGACCGGATCGCCGCCGCCACCGAGGCGAAGCGGCAGAACCTGCTGCGCAAGGAGCTGGCCTGGCTGCGCCGCGGCCCGCAGGCGCGCACGTCCAAGCCCAAGTTCCGGGTGGACGCGGCGCAGGCGCTGATCGCGGACGAGCCGCCGCTGCGCGACTCGGTGGAGCTGACCCGGTTCGCGACCGCGCGGCTCGGCAAGACGGTGTACGACATCGAGGACGTGACCGTCGAGGTCGGCGGCCGCCCGATCTTCGAGCATCTGACCTGGCGGCTCGGCCCCGGCGACCGGATCGGCCTGGTCGGCGTCAACGGCAGCGGCAAGAGCACCCTGCTGCGGCTGCTGGACGGCGCCGTCGCGCCCGGGTCCGGCAAGGTGGTCCGCGGCAAGACCGTCCAGCTGGCGCACCTTTCGCAGAACCTTGAGGAGCTCGACCCGTCCCGGCGCGTGCTGGAGTCGGTCGAGGAGATCAAGCGCCGGATCACCGTCGGCAAGCGCGAGTGGACGGCCAGCCAGCTGCTGGAGCGGCTCGGCTTCCGCGGCGACCGGCAGTGGACGCCGGTCGGCGACCTGTCCGGCGGCGAGCGGCGCCGCCTCCAGTTGCTGCGGCTGCTGATGGGCGAGCCCAACGTGCTGCTCCTGGACGAGCCCACCAACGACCTCGACATCGAGACGCTCACGGAGGTCGAGGACCTGCTCGACGGCTGGCCGGGCACGCTCGTGGTCGTCAGCCACGACCGCTACTTCCTGGAGCGCGTCACCGACCACGCCGTCGCGCTGCTCGGGGACGGCCGGGTCTCGATGCTGCCCGGCGGCGTCGAGGAGTACCTCCGGCGCCGCGCCGAGGGGAGCGCGCCGACCCGTACGGCCGCCGCGGCCGAGTCCACGGCCGCCGCCGTCACCGCCCCCAAGGCGCAGGCCAAGGGCGGCGGGCAGGACTGGAAGGCACGCAAGGAGCTGGACAAGCTCGAACGCCGCCTCGACAAGCTCGCCAAGCAGGAGGCGGAGCTGCACGAGAAGCTCGCCGCGCACGCCACCGACTACGAGAAGCTCCAGGAGCTGGACGGCCGGCTCCGGGAGATCCGGGCGGAGGCGGCGCGGGTCGAGGAGGAGTGGCTGATGCTCGCCGAGGACGTCGGCTGACGGAGCCGCCCGCCTAGTCGTCGCTGTCGAACGGGATCAGCAGGTTCCGCAGCAGCCCCGCGAGGGTCTCCCGGTCGTCGGGGGCCAGGCTCTCCAGTATCGCGTTCTCGCGGTCCAGCAGGTCGGCGAACGCCGCGTCCACCCGGGTCATGCCGGCCTCGGTGAGGCGGACCTGCACGCCCCGCTTGTCCTGCGGGTCGGGGTGCCGCTCGACCAGCCCGGCGGCGGCCAGCCGGTCGATCCGGTTGGTCATCGTGCCCGAGGTGACGAGCGTGGCGCGCAGCAGCAGGCCGGGGCTCAGCTGGTACGGGTCGCCCGCCCGGCGCAGCGCGGTGAGGACGTCGAACTCCCAGCCCTCCAGCTCGTGCGCCGCGAAGACGGCCCGGCGCGCCCGGTCGAGGTGGCGGGCCAGCCGCGAGACGCGGCTGAGGACCTGCAGCGGGCGGACGTCGAGGTCCGGGCGCTCCTTGCGCCAGGCCTCGACCAGCCGGTCCACCTCGTCCTGCATGCCGACACCCTACCTGTCTCGATATCGAGAAGACTTTCTTGACATCAAGATTATCGGCGGGCATCATGTCTCTTGATGTCGAGACAAGCCGGGGCGGAACGAGCCGCCGTCTGGGACCCCGCGCAGTACGGGGTCTTCGGCGGCGAGCGCGGCCGCCCGTTCGCCGAGCTGATCGACCGGGCCGCGCGCGACCTGCCCGCCCCCGGCCGGATCACCGACCTCGGCTGCGGCTCCGGCGAGCTCACCGCCGCCCTGGCCCGCCGCTGGCCGGACGCGGAGATCGAGGCGATCGACTCCTCGGCCGAGATGATCGAGGCCGCCCGCGTCCACGCGATCCCCGGCCGCCTGGACTTCGCCGTCGGCGACGTCACCGCCTGGACGCCCCAGGCCCCGCCCGGCCTGATCGTCTCCAACGCCGTCCTGCACTGGGTCCCCGGGCACACCGGACTGCTGCCCCGCTGGATCGCCGCGCTCGCCCCCGGCGGGCGGCTCGCGTTCCAGGTCCCCGGCAACTTCGACGCCCCCAGCCACACCCTGCTCCGCGAGCTGTGCGACGCGCCCCGCTGGCGCGACCGGCTGGGCGGCACCGTCGCCCGCCGCCCCGTCCTCGACCCCGCCGGCTACCTCGACCTCATCGCCCGGCACGGCCACGCCGCCGACGCCTGGGAGACCACGTACGCGCAGGTCCTCCAGGGCGAGGACGCCGTACTGGAATGGGTCAAGGGCACCGCGCTGCGCCCCGTCCTGACCGCCCTCGGCCCCGCCGAGGCATCCGGCTTCCTGTCCGAGTACGGCGCCCTGCTGCGCGCGGCCTACCCGCCCGCGCCGTACGGCACCGTCTACCCCTTCCGGCGCGTGTTCGTGATCGCCGAACGCGCCGGAGGCCCCTGATCAGGGTGCCGCCCACCGCGCGAGCGGAGCGAATCGTTCCCCTGCGGTGTGCCCGTCCGCGCGATGGGCGGCATCCCAAGACCCGAGCCTCGAAATCCGGGGCAGGGAACGACCGTTCAACACGGTGACCCCGGCCGGTGGCCGCGCGGACGAACTCCGGCGGCCACCGGCTCCGTCGTCTCCGGGCCGCCGCGCCCGCTACGAGGGCTGCGGCGCGGCCCCGCCGAGCGCCTCGCCCTCGGCGCCGGCACCGTCGCCGTCGCGGCGCTCCCTGCGGTGCGCCTTCGCGGCGGCCTTCTCCTCCGCCTTCTCGGCCTTGGCCGCGGCCTTCTCGGCCCGCCGCTCGCGGCGCTCGGCCTCCTTGCGGCGCCGCTTCGGATCCAGCGACGGCCGCGGCTCCAGCCCGGACAGGCCGTTCCACGCCAGGTTCACCAGATGCGCCGCGACCTCCTCGCGCTTGGGACGGCGCGCGTCCAGCCACCACTGGCCGGTCAGCGCCACCATCCCCACCAGCATCTGCGCGTACATCGGCGCGACCTTGTCGTCGTAGTCGTGCCGGTCCAGCTCCTGGGCCATCACGTGCTCGACCTCGCCGGCGATCTCGCTCAGCAGGCTCGCGAAGCTGCCGGTGCCGGTGCCGCCGTGCGAGTCGCGGACCAGGATCCGGAACCCGTCCGGATTGGTCTCGATGTACTCCAGCAGCGACAGCGCCGCCTTCTCCAGCTTGGCGCGGTAGTGGATCGCCGAGCCCAGCGCCTCGGTCACCGAGGCGAGCAGCCGCTCGAACTCCCGGTCGACCACCACCGCGTACAGGCCCTCCTTGCCGCCGAAGTGCTCGTACACCACGGGCTTGGAGACCCCGGCCGCCGCGGCGATCTCCTCCACGGAGGTGCCGTCCAGGCCGCGCTCGGCGAACAGCGTCCGGCCGATGCCGAGGAGCTGCTCGCGTCGTTCCTTGCCGGTCATCCGCTTCCTGCGGGACCGTGGGGCGGGTTCTGTCACGGGATCAATTGTGACGGTCAGGCGGCCCTGTTCGTCCGCTTCGCCGCCAGCCGCTCCTCGTCCGGCCACCGTACGTCGTGCGCGAGGCCGGTCTTCTCGAACGCCCAGATGACCCGGGCGCTGATGTCGACCTGGCCCTTCAGGACCCCGTGCCGGGCGCACGTCGGGTCGGAGTGGTGCAGGTTGTGCCACGACTCGCCGAGCGACGGGATCGCCAGCCACCACACGTTCCGCGACTTGTCGCGCACCTCGAAGTCCTCGTTGCCGAACGTGTGGCAGATCGAGTTGATCGACCACGTCACGTGGTGCACCAGCGTCAGCCGGACGAGCCCGGCCCAGAAGAACGCGGTGAACGCGCCCGCCCACGACATCGTCAGCAGGCCGCCCAGGACGCCCGGCAGCAGCAGCGTCACCGCGACCAGCGCCGGGAACGCCTTGTGCACCCGCACGATGTCCTTGTCGTTCAGCAGGTCCTTGGCGAACCGCTCCTTGGACGTGCGGTTCCCGTCGAACAGCCAGCCGTAGTGGGCCCAGCCGAGCCCCTTGGCCAGCGCCTTCCAGTCGGTCCCGAACCGCCACGGCGAGTGCGGGTCCGCCTCCTTGTCGGAGTGCTTGTGGTGCCGCCGGTGGTCGGCGACCCAGGTGATCACCGGTCCCTCCATCGCCAGGCTGCCGGCGACCGCCAGCGCGATCTTGAGCCCGCGCTTGGCCTTGAACGACCCGTGCGTGAAGTACCGGTGGTAGCCGACCGTGATCCCGCCGGCCGAGATGAAGTAGAAGACGGCCATGAGCGCGACGTCCGTCCAGCCGAGGAAGCTTCCCCAGGCCAGCGGGACGGCCGCGAGCAGCGCCAGGAACGGAATCCCGGTGAAGACCCCGACGAGGATCCGCTCGGCCTTCCCCGTCGGCTCAGGCTCGACCTCGGGTCTGCGCTGCTGGCGGGGCGGATCGAGGACGGGAGCTGTAGCCATTGGCACCACTTCCTGTGTTCAGACGGCCACTACTTACGCCACCGTAACCTACGGTTGCGTAGGTTTATAGGGCTGGAAACGTAAAATCGGTAGCAATGCATCTCGGGAGGACTCAAGGATCACTCGTGCGACCAGGGCCCCAGGGGAAGGCGGGACGCGTCCCTCACGCAGGAGGAACGTGTGATCTCCGCCGAAGGTTCGCTGGGCGGGCTGCCCGCGGGGCACGCGTTCGGCGACCGGTGCTTCATGCTCTCCAACCGCGCTCTCCATCCCCGGTGCCGGCGTCCCGCCGGCGCCCTGGGACTGGTCGGACGACTCGGTGATGGGGTGCTCGCTCCTGGGCGTCCTAAACCGCGGCGGCGAAGTCGATCAGCGGCGAAACGAGGTGGGGGGCGAGGGCGGCGGTCGCTATCATGGCTGCGACCCTGGACCCCCGGGCTGCCTGTCCGGTTTCAGGGGGCTTTGATCCGGCGTGGTGTAATTGGCAGCACAAGGGCTTTTGGTGCCTTTAGTTCGGGTTCGAATCCTGGCGCCGGAGCTCGGCGGACCGAGTTCCGAGAGTGGTTCCGAGATGGTTCCGAGGTGCGTGTCCGGTCCCTGATGGGGCCGGACCCGACCCCGTCCGGCGCGCGCGGGTCCCCGGCGGGGTGACAGTCCCGGGCAGGGCGGTATCCTTCGGGTGTCGGGTGTGTTGCGTCCCTGTTTGAGCAGGTAGATCGGCACCCGAGACCAATCCAGTCCGCGATGCCGAGGAGCCTCCACGTGAGCGCGAGCCGCCCGGCTGCCGTCGTCGTCCTCGCCGCGGGCGAGGGCACCCGGATGAAGTCCCGTACCTCCAAGGTCCTGCACGAGCTGTGCGGGCGCCCGATGCTCGGGCACGTGCTGGCCGCCGGCCGCGCGCTGGAGCCCGAACGGCTGGTGGTCGTCGTCGGCCACCGGCGGGAGCAGGTGATCGACTATCTGGCCGGGGAGCATCCGGCGGCCGAGCCCGTGGTGCAGGAGTACCAGGGGGGCACCGGGCATGCCGTCCGGACGGCCCTGGAGCAGACGGGGGAGCTGAGCGGGACCGTCGTGGTCACCAACGGCGACCATCCGCTGCTGCGCGGCGAGACGCTCGCCGAGCTCGTCCGGGTGCACGAGGGTGACGGCAACGCCGTGACGGTTCTCACCACCGAGATGCCCGACGCGACCGGGTACGGCCGGATCCTCCGGGAGGAGGGCGGCGCCGTGACGGCGATCGTCGAGCACAAGGACGCGACCCCGGAGCAGCGGGCCGTCCGCGAGATCAACGTGGGGATGTACGCCTTCGACGGCGCGCTGCTGGCGGACGCGCTCAAGCGGGTCACGACCGACAACGCCAACGGCGAGGAGTACCTCACCGACGTGATCGGCATCCTGCGCGGCGACGGGCACCGGGCCGGCGCGTTCCTGGCGGCCGACTGGGTGGAGACCCAGGGCGTCAACGACCGGGTGCAGCTCGCGCAGGCGCGGCGGCAGCTGAACGACCGCATCCTGGAGGCCCACATGCGGGCCGGGGTGACGGTCGTCGACCCGGCCACCACCTGGATCGACGTCACGGTGACCGCCGAGCGCGACGCCGTGGTGCACCCGGGGACGCAGCTGCACGGCGCCACCCACCTGGGCGAGGGCGCCGAGGTCGGGCCGAACTCCACGCTGACCGACACGCGGGTCGGCGCGGACGCGAAGGTCGTCAACGCGGTGTGCGTGGAGGCCGAGATCGGGCCGGAGGCGTCGGTGGGCCCGTACGCGTACCTGCGGCCGGGCACCAGGCTGGCGCGCAAGGCGAAGATCGGGACCTATGTGGAGACCAAGAACGCCGAGGTCGGCGAGGGCAGCAAGGTCCCGCACCTGACCTACGTCGGGGACGCCACGATCGGGACCGGCTCCAATATCGGCGCCAGCTCGGTCTTCGTGAACTACGACGGGGTACGCAAGCACCACAGCGTGGTCGGCGACCACGTGAAGGTCGGCAGCGACAACATGATCGTCGCGCCGGTGACCATCGGGGACGGCTCCTACACGGCGGCCGGCTCGGTGATCGTCCAGGACGTGCCGCCGGGGGCCATGGCGGTCGCCCGCGGCAAGCAGCGCAACATCGAGGGCTGGGTCGAGCGAAGGCGCGCCGGGACGCCCGCGGCGGAGGCCGCGGAGGCCGCACGCCGCGCCGCCGAGGCCGGCGAATGAGGAACTCCCGTGCGGGCCGGGGCCCATCCCGCCGCAGCCGGGTGGTGGGGGCGATTCCCACGAGTAGTTCAGTTCCATTGAGGGGGAGTTGTCAGAGGTGAGTGGGATCAAGGCGAGCGGCCAGAAGAAGCTGATGCTCTTCACCGGCCGCGCCCACCCGGACCTGGCCAAGGAAGTAGCCGACAACCTCCACGTCGAGCTCACGCCGACTTCGGCGTACGACTTCGCCAACGGCGAGACCTTCGTGCGGTTCCTGGAGTCGGTCCGCGGCTCGGACGCCTTCGTGATCCAGAGCCACACGGCTCCCATCAACCAGTGGATCATGGAGCAGCTGATCATGGTGGACGCGCTGAAGCGCGCGTCGGCCAAGCGGATCACCGTGGTGGCGCCGTTCTTCGGGTACGCGCGGCAGGACAAGAAGCACCGCGGGCGTGAGCCGATCTCGGCCCGGCTGATGGCCGACATGTTCAAGACCGCGGGGGCCGACCGGCTGATCACGGTGGACCTGCACACCGCGCAGATCCAGGGCTTCTTCGACGGCCCGGTCGACCATCTGTTCGCGCTGGACCTACTGGCCACGCACTTCGAGAGCCGGCTGGACCTGTCGCAGGTGACGGTGGTCGCGCCGGACGCGGGCCGGGTGCGGGTCACCGAGCGGTGGTCGGACCGGCTCGGCGGCGTGCCGATGGCGATCATCCACAAGAAGCGCGACCCGGACGTGGCCAACGAGGTCAAGGTGTTCGACGTGGTCGGCGAGGTCGAGGGCCGCACCTGCGTGGTGGTCGACGACATGATCGACACCGGCGGCACGATCGTGAAGGCGGCGGACGCGCTGTTCGACAACGGCGCGACCCGCGTCGTGGTGGCGGCGACGCACGGGGTGCTGTCGGGCCCGGCGGTGGACCGGCTGAAGAACTCCCGGATCTCCGACGTGGTGCTGACCAACACGCTGCCGATCCCGCACGAGAAGCAGTTCGACAAGCTGACCGTGCTGTCGATCGCGCCGCTGGTGGCGCGCGCGATCAACGAGGTCTTCAGCGAGGGGTCGGTGACCAGCCTCTTCGGAGGTCACAGCTGACCTCGCGGCGCCGGTAGCCGGCGAATCGCGTTCGGGCCCGGGACGGCACGCACCGTCCCGGGCCCGCGCGCGTCCGGGACGGAGGGCCGGGCGAGCGGGCCCCATTGGCTTTGCGTGTTGGGACGATCGGCTAGACTTGCTGAATCCGCGTGTGCCCCGGGTCGTCCAGTGCGGCTCCGGCACGGCCCTCAGACCGGCGCCGTGCGAGGACTCGTACTCCCCGGGTTAACGCAAAGAATCTTCGAGGCGCCTGACGCATCGAGCAACGCCTGATTCGCTCATGTCCGCAGCGGACGTCCAGTGCCGGACGGCCGTGGATCGCAACAACGAGGAGTTTTCGCCGTGTCCGAGGTACGTATCGCCGCCGAGCCGCGCACCGAGTTCGGTAAGGGTGCCGCGCGGCGCACCCGCCGGGCCGGCAAGGTTCCCGCTGTCCTGTACGGCCATGGCACCGACCCGCAGCACATCTCGCTGCCCGGCCACGACCTGATGCTCGCCCTCAAGACCCCCAACGTGCTGCTGCGCGTGGAGGGCCTGGGCTCGGGTGCGGAGCTGGCGCTGCCCAAGGACGTCCAGCGCGACCCGATCAAGGGCTTCCTGGAGCACGTCGACCTGCTGCTGGTGAAGCGGGGCGAGAAGGTCGAGGTGTCGATCCCGATCGAGATCACCGGTGATGTGGTGGCCGGCGGCCGGCTGGTGCAGACCGAGGTCGAGATCTCGGTCGAGGCCGAGGCGACCCACATCCCGCAGAACGTCGAGCTCGACATCAGCGGCCTGGAGATCGACTCCCAGGTGCTGGCCCGCGACCTGAAGCTGCCCGCCGGCGCCACCCTGGCCGCCGACGAGGAGCTGCTGCTGGTGCAGATCGTGGACGCCACGCTGTCGGCCGAGCCGGCCGGCGAGGAGGCCGAGGCCGAGGGCGAGGCCGCCGAGGCGGGCGCCGAGGCCGAGTCGGCCGAGTGATCCGCGCCGCCGGGCGACCGGCGGCACACGCTTCCGCACGGCCCCCGCGGCGCTCGCGCCGCCGGGGGCCGTCGGCGATGAGGGACTCCGTAGATGAGCACTGATCCGTGGCTGGTCGTGGGGCTGGGGAACCCGGGCCCGGCGTACGCCGGCAACCGGCACAACGCCGGGTTCATGGTGCTGGACGTCCTGGGCGGCCGGGCCGGGGGCCGGTTCAAGTCGCACAAGGGGCGCGCGGACGTCCTGGAGGGGCGCCTGGCGGGGGCGCGGGCGGTGCTGGCGAAGCCGCGCGGCTACATGAACGAGTCGGGCGGGCCGGTGAAGGCGCTGCGCGACTTCTACAAGGTGCCGGTGGAGCGGCTGATCGTCGTCCATGACGAGCTGGACATCCCGTACGGCGCGGTGCGCCTGAAGCGGGGCGGCGGCGACAACGGGCACAACGGGCTGCGGTCGATCACCCGGTCCGTGGGGGACAAGGACTACCTGCGGGTGCGGTTCGGGGTGGGCCGGCCGCCGGGGCGGATGGACGCGGCCGCGTTCGTGCTGAAGGACTTCTCCGCGGCCGAGCGCAAGGAGCTGGACCTGAACGTCGAGCGCGCCGCGGACGCGGTGGAGGCGCTGCTGACGGGGCCGCTGGAGGCGGCGCAGAACACCTTCCACGCCTCGTAGCGGGTTCGGTGCGGAACAGGTGCGGGACGGCGCGCGCCCGCTGACAAAGATCGATCGGGCGAAAGCGGCGTTCCGCTCACCTAGTGAGAATCCGGATCGTAAGATGCATCACACGCGGGCTTCGCGTGGCATGTGAACCTCGATTGCCGTTCGGCCGTCTCCGTTGGGGACCGTGCGTTATGGGGCGCATGTGGCAGGGGTGGTGAGAGAGTCGATGGCCGTCGTTGACAAGATCAGGCTCGTTGATGCCCCGATCGAGGAACAGTCGCGACGACCCTCGGGCGGCAACTGGACCGGACGCTACCGCGGCCTGGCCGCCACCCTCGACTGCCTGAGCATGCTCTCGGCGGGCGTGATCGCCTTCGTGCTCCGCTTTCCCGGGATCCCCAGCGACCCCACCGTCCCGTACGTGGCGCTGACGGTCGTGCTGCCGCTGCTGTTCGTGGTGACTCTGGTGCTGTGCCGCGCCTACCAGCCGCGCTTCGTGGGCGTGGGGTGGGAGGAGTTCCACCGGGTGCTGCGCGCCGGGTTCGTGCTGACCGCGGCGGTGGCGATCGTGGCGTACGCGACCAAGACCGAGGTGGCCCGCGGGTACGTGGTGATGGCGCTGCCGCTGGGGACGTTCCTGGCGCTGGTGGCCCGCTACCGGCTGCGCAAGTGGCTGCACAAGAAGCGGTGGAACGGCCAGTGCATGCGCCGCGTGATCGCGGTGGGGCACCGGACGTCGGTGGCCGACCTGATCAAGCTGCTGCGGGAGAAGCGCTACCACGGCATGGACATCGTCGGGGTGTGCCTGCCGCCCGCGCTGGCGTCCGGCGAGGACGCGGTGAGCGAGGTCGAGGGCGTCCCGGTGCTGGGCGACTTCGGCCAGGCGGCGGCGGTGGTGGACCGCAGCGGCGCCGACTCGGTGGCGGTGCTGGCGTGCCCGGAGATGGACGGGGTGGCGCTGCGCCGGCTGGCGTGGCAGATCGAGCGCGACGACGTCGAGCTGGTGGTGGCCCCCGCGCTGATGGACGTGACCGGCCCGCGGATCTCGATCCGGCCGGTGGCGGGGCTGCCGCTGCTGCACGTGGAGCACCCGGAGCTGGAGGGCTCCCGGAAGCTGCTCAAGGGCGCGTTCGAGCGGACGGCGGCGCTGGCGGGGATCCTGCTGCTGAGCCCGCTGCTGATGCTGGTGGCGTTCCTGATCAAGGTGACCAGCAAGGGGCCGGTGATGTTCCGGCAGACCCAGGTGGGGCGCGACGGCCGCGAGTTCACCGTGCTGAAGTTCCGCACGATGGTGGTGGACGCCGAGCAGCGCAAGGTCGAGCTGCGCTCGGAGAACGAGGGCGACGGCGTCCTGTTCAAGATGAAGGCCGACCCGCGGGTGACCGCGGTGGGCCGCCGGCTGCGCCGCTACTCGCTGGACGAGCTGCCGCAGCTGTTCAACGTGGTGCGCGGCGAGATGTCGCTGGTGGGGCCGCGCCCGCCGCTGCCGGACGAGGTCGCCCAGTACGGCGGCGACGTGTACCGGCGGCTCGCGGTGAAGCCGGGGATGACGGGCCTGTGGCAGGTGAGCGGCCGCTCCGACCTGACGTGGGAGGAATCCGTCCGGCTGGATCTGCGTTACGTCGACAACTGGACCCTCGCCCTCGATCTGCAGATCATGTGGAAGACCTGGTCGGCCGTGTTCAAGGGGTCGGGCGCCTACTAGGAGCACGGCCGGGGCGGCCGCGTTCCGCACCATGAGACCCGGCGTGTGGGCGAGGTTCGGTGTGCACCACAATGTAGACCGAACCGATAGGCCGAGCCGGGATTGTGATGGGGTCGATGACGGAGCTTCCGGCGGCGGATCCCGCCGCGGGTGACCACGCGCTGGCCGGGGACCTGGCCGCGCACGCCGGGCGGCTGCTGCTGGGCGTCCGGGACGAGATCGGGTTCGCCGACGCGCGGGCCCTCAAGGACACCGGCGACCTGCGGGCGCACGAGTACCTGATGTCCGCCCTCGCCGGGGCGTGTCCGGACGACGCGATCCTCTCGGAGGAGGGCCGCGCCTCGGTGGCCGGCAAGAGCGCCACCGCCGTGGCCATGGACGGCCCCCCAACGGGCAACACCGACCTGGCGGTACGGCTCGCCGCCGAGCGCGTCTGGATCATCGATCCGCTGGACGGCACCCGCGAGTTCGCCGAGGAGGGCCGCAGCGACTGGGCCGTCCATGTGGCGCTGTGGGAGCAGCGGCCCGAGGGCCGGCTGGCCGCCGGGGCGGTCGCGCTGCCCGCGCAGGGGGCGACGCTCCGTACCGCCGCCGAGG
The DNA here is from genome assembly GCF_040703975.1 of Spirillospora sp. NPDC029432. Lineage (NCBI taxonomy): Bacteria > Bacillati > Actinomycetota > Actinomycetes > Streptosporangiales > Thermomonosporaceae > Spirillospora > Spirillospora sp. NPDC029432. Next base: position 20,617 of record NZ_JBEZWH010000072.1, on the reverse strand, counting down.
GGGCCGTGGTCGTGGACGCGGACGGCGAGCGTCCGCTGCTGCTGAAGCCGCCCGCCCCCGGCCGGCTGCGGATCGCGGTGAGCCGGAGCCGGCCCCCCGAGTTCCTCACCCGGCTGGCGGAGCGGCTGGACGGGACGGGCACCGAGGTGGAGCTCGTCCCGATCGGCTCGGCCGGCGCCAAGATCGCGGCGGTGCTGCTGGGCGTGGTCGACGCCTACGTCCACGCGGGCGGCCAGTACGAATGGGACTCGGCCGCGCCCGCCGCGGTGGCGCTGGCCGCCGGCGCCCACGCGTCCCGGATCGACGGGGCGCCGCTGGCCTACAACCGGAAGGACCCCCGGCTGCCGGATATCCTGGTGTGTCACCCGGGGTCGGCATCGACGCTGCTGACCGGCATCCGGGACGTGACGCAGGCCCCGCCGGGCTGATCCCGCCCGGCCGGCGCCCGCCACCGCCGCACGGCCCGCCCCACAACCGCATCCCGCCCCTAGCCGCCGACGAGTCCGCCAGACGAGCCCACGAGCCCAGACGAGCGTGGAGAGAAGCCGTAGACCATGCAGCGTTGCGATTATCTGCTGTCCCAGCTGGACGTCCTCGAAGCCGAGTCGATCCACATCATCCGGGAGGTGGCCGCCGAGTTCGAGCGGCCGGTCCTGCTGTTCTCGGGAGGCAAGGACAGCATCGTCATGCTGCGCCTGGCGCAGAAGGCGTTCGCTCCCGCCCCGATCCCGTTCCCGGTCATGCACGTGGACACCGGGCACAACTTCCCCGAGGTGATCGAGTACCGCGACCGCCGGGTCGCCGAGCTGGGCGTGCGGCTCGTGGTCGCGTCCGTCCAGGAGTCGATCGACAAGGGCCGGGTGGTGGAGCAGACCGGGCGGCGGGCCAGCCGCAACCGGCTGCAGACGACCACGCTGCTGGACGCGATCGAGGAGCACCGGTTCGACGCCGCGTTCGGCGGCGCCCGGCGCGACGAGGAGAAGGCGCGCGCGAAGGAGCGGGTCGTCTCGTTCCGCGACGAGTTCGGCCAGTGGGACCCCAAGAACCAGCGGCCCGAGCTGTGGAACCTGTACAACACCAGGATCCAGCAGGGCGAGCACGTCCGGGTGTTCCCGCTGTCGAACTGGACCGAGCTGGACATCTGGGACTACGTGCGGCGCGAGGAGCTGGAGCTGCCGCCGATCTACTTCGCGCACAGCCGGCGGGTGTTCGAGCGCGACGGCATGCTGCTGGCCGACCTCCCGTACGCCAACCGCGGCGACGACGAGCCGGCGTTCGAGGCGACGGTCCGCTACCGCACGGTCGGCGACGCCTCCTGCACGGGCGCGGTGAAGTCGAACGCGGCGAGCCTCGACGAGGTGATCGAGGAGATCGCGGCCACCCGCATCACCGAACGCGGCCAGACCCGCGCGGACGACCGCTCCAGCGAGGCCGCCATGGAGGACCGCAAGAAGGAGGGCTACTTCTAATGTCCGTCTCGACAGGCACCACCGGCAAGCAGATGGACATCCTGCGGTTCGCCACCGCCGGCTCGGTGGACGACGGCAAGTCCACGCTCATCGGCCGGCTGCTGTTCGACTCCAAGTCGATCTTCGAGGACCAGCTGGAGTCGGTGGAGCGCACCAGCGCCGACCGCGGCGAGGAGTACACCAACCTGGCGCTGCTCACCGACGGGCTGCGGGCCGAGCGCGAGCAGGGCATCACGATCGACGTGGCGTACCGCTACTTCGCGACGCCGCGGCGCAAGTTCATCATCGCCGACACCCCCGGGCACATCCAGTACACCCGGAACATGGTCACCGGCGCCTCCACCGCCGATCTGGCGATCATCCTGGTGGACGCGCGCAAGGGCATCCTGGAGCAGTCCCGGCGGCACGCGTTCCTGACCACGCTGCTGAAGGTCCCGCACCTGGTGGTCGCAGTCAACAAGATGGACCTGGTCGACTACGACCAGAGGCGGTTCGAGGACATCGTGGACGAGTTCACGAAGTTCGCGGCGAAGCTGGAGGTCTCCGACCTCACGTTCATCCCGATCTCGGCGCTGCACGGCGACAACGTGGTGGACCGCTCCCCGAACACCCCGTGGTACCAGGGCAGCTCGCTGCTGCACCACCTGGAGCACGTGCACATCGCGTCCGACCGCAACCTGATCGACGTGCGGTTCCCGGTGCAGTACGTGATCCGCCCGCACAAGTCGACCGACCCGGAGCTGCACGACTACCGCGGCTACGCGGGCCAGGTCGCGGGCGGCGTGCTCAAGCCGGGCGACGAGGTCGTGCACCTGCCGTCCGGGCTGACCACGACCATCACCCACATCGACGGCCCGAACGGCCCGGTCGAGGAGGCGTACCAGCCGATGTCGGTCACGCTGCGGCTGGCCGACGACATCGACATCTCCCGCGGCGACATGATCGCCCGGCCGCACAACCGGCCGGAGACGGCGCAGGACCTGGACGCGATGGTCTGCTGGATGACGCCCGACCGCACGCTCACGCCGCGGATGAAGGTGGTCGTCAAGCACACCACCCGCACCGCGAAGGCGATGGTCAAGGACCTGCAGTACCGGCTGGACGTCAACACGCTGCACCGCGACGACTCGGCGGACGCGCTGGGCCTGAACGAGATCGGCCGGATCTCGCTGCGGGTCACCCAGCCGCTGTTCGTCGACGACTACGGCCGCAACCGGCTGACGGGCGGCTTCGTCCTCATCGACGAGGTCACCAACAACACCGTCGCGGCCGGGATGATCATCGGCGCGAAGTAGCGGCCCGGACACGGAGGGCGGGGATCGGTTCACGCGCCGCGCGGGCCGGTCCCGGCCAGCCGGACGGGGGGACGAAGCCGCTGGAAGTGCCGGTAATGTCGATGCGTAATCCGACAACCCGGCACCCCCTGGAGCCTCGTTGAGCCCGTACGTCCCCCCACCCCTCCGGCACGCGACGTGAAGGCGCTCGTACTGGCGGGCGGCGCCGGGTCGCGGCTGCGCCCGATCACGCACACCTCGGCCAAGCAGCTGGTGCCGGTGGCCAACAAGCCGGTGCTGTTCTACGGCCTTGAGGCGATCCGGGACGCCGGGATCAGCGAGGTCGGGATCGTGGTGGGCGACACGGCGGCGGAGATCCGGCGGGCGGTCGGCGACGGTTCGCGGTTCGGCCTCCAGGTCACCTACCTGGAGCAGGACGCGCCGCGCGGGCTGGCGCACGCGGTCCTCATCGCCCGCGAGTTCCTCGGCGACGACGACTTCGTGATGTACCTGGGCGACAACTTCATCGTCGGCGGCATCAGCGGGCTGGTCGAGCGGTTCCGGCGGGAGCGGCCGCAGGCGCAGATCATGCTGACGCGGGTGTCGGACCCGCGCGCGTTCGGCGTGGCCGAGCTGGACGCCGCCGGCCGCGTGATCGGCCTGGAGGAGAAGCCGGCCGAGCCCAAGAGCGACCTCGCGCTCGTCGGCGTCTACCTGTTCAGCCCGGCCGTGCACGCGGCGGTCGCGGGGCTCAAGCCGTCCTGGCGGGACGAGCTGGAGATCACCGACGCGATCCAGACGCTGCTGGACGAGGGCCACCGGGTCGAGTCCACGGTGATCTCGGGCTACTGGAAGGACACCGGCAACGTCACCGACATGCTGGAGGTCAACCGGCTGGTCCTGGAGAGCGTCGAGCCGTCCGTCGAGGGCGACGTGGACGCGGCGTCCGAGCTGATCGGCCGGGTGGTGGTGGAGGCGGGCGCGTCCGTCGCCGGGTCCCGCATCGTCGGCCCCGCGATCGTGGGGGCCGGGTCGGTCGTCCGCGACTCCTACGTCGGCCCGTTCACCTCGATCGACCGGGACTGCTCGGTCATCGACAGCGAGATCGAGTACTCGATCGTGCTGCGCGGCGCGTCCATCGACGGCGTCGGCCGGATCGAGGTCTCGCTCATCGGCCGGGAGGCCGAGGTCACCCCGGCGCCCCGCGTTCCGAAGGCCCACCGTCTCGTCCTGGGAGACCACAGCAAAGTGCAGATCAGCAAATGAGGGTCAGCGAATGAGAGTGCTGGTCGCCGGCGGGGCCGGCTTCATCGGGTCGCACTACGTCCGGGAGTTGGTCTCCGGCGGGTACGAGGCGTTCGCCGGCGCCGAGGTCACCGTGCTGGACAAGCTCACCTACGCGGGCGACCTCGCCAACCTGGAGCCGGTGGCGGGGAGGTTCGCGTTCGTGCACGGCGACGTCTGCAACGACGAGCTGCTCGCGCACCTGGTGCCCGGCCACGACGTCGTGATCAACTTCGCCGCCGAGTCGCACGTGGACCGCTCGATCGCCAGCGCGGGCGAGTTCGTCCGGACGAACGTGCAGGGCGTGCAGGCGCTCATGCAGGCGTGCCTGGACGCCGGCACGCCGCGGATCGTGCAGGTCTCCACCGACGAGGTGTACGGCAGCATCGACGCGGGCTCGTGGGCCGAGGACGCGCCGCTCGCGCCGAACTCGCCGTACTCGGCGGCCAAGGCGGGCGGCGACATGATCGCGCGCGCGTACGCCCGCACGCACGGCCTGCCGGTCAGCATCACGCGTTGCGGCAACAACTACGGGCCGTACCAGTTCCCCGAGAAGGTCATCCCGCTGTTCGCGACCAACCTGATGGACGGCCGCACGGTCCCGCTGTACGGGGACGGCGGCAACGTCCGCGACTGGATCCACGTCGCCGACCACTGCCGCGGCATCCAGCTCGTCGCCGAGCGCGCCGGCGAGTCGGAGCCGGGCGAGGTGTTCCACATCGCGGGCACGGCCGAGCTGACCAACCTGGAGCTCACCGAGCGCCTCCTGGACGCCCTCGGCGCCGGCTGGGACCGGGTGGAGCGGGTCGCCGACCGCAAGGGCCACGACCGCCGCTACTCGCTCGACGACGCCAAGCTGCGCGGGCTCGGGTACGCGCCGGCGATCGGGTTCGAGGAGGGGCTGGCGGCGACCGTCCGCTGGTACGAGGAGAACCGCGACTGGTGGGAGCCGCTCAAGAAGCGCGCCGAGGACGCCCGGTGACCTGGCTCGTCACCGGTGCCGGCGGGATGCTGGGCACCGACCTGACCGCGCGCCTGCCCGGGGCGGTCGCGCTCGGCCGCGCCGAACTCGACCTGCTCGACCCGGACGCCGTCCGCGGCGCGCTCCGGGAGCACCGCCCGTCCACGGTGGTCAACTGCGCGGCCTGGACGGCCGTCGACGCCGCCGAGGCGGACGAGGACGCGGCGCTGGCCGTCAACGGCACGGCCGTCGAGACGCTGGCGGACGCGTGCGTGGAGACCGGTGCCCGGCTCGTCCAGATCTCCACCGACTACGTCTTCGACGGCCGCGGCGACCGCCCGTACGCCGAGAGCGCCCCCACGAACCCGGTGAACGCCTACGGCCGCACCAAGCTGGCGGGGGAGCAGGCGGCGGCGAAGGCGGGCGCGTACATCGTCCGGACGGCCTGGCTGTACGGCGCGCACGGCCCCAACTTCGTCCGCACCATGATCCGGCTGGCCGCCGAGCGCGACACGGTCTCCGTGGTCGACGACCAGCTCGGCCAGCCCACCTGGACGGGCGACCTGGCCGACCGGATCATCGCGATGGTGGAACGCGGGGCGCCGCCCGGGATCTACCACGGGACGAACTCCGGCCAGGTCACCTGGTACGGCCTCGTCCGCGAGATCTTCACCCTGCTCGGCCTGGATCCCGGCCGCGTCCGGCCGGTCACCAGCGCCGAGTTCGCCCGTCCCGCGCCGCGCCCCGCGTACAGCGTGCTGGGCCATCACCGCTGGGCCGCCGCCGGGCTGGGCCCGATGCGCGGCTGGCGGGAGGCCCTGCACGCCGCCTGGCCCGAACTGCCGCGCTGATCAGGCGGCCGGGGCGATCCCGAGCAGGGAGCCGCCGGTCCCGTCGATCCGCTGGCCGGTGACCCAGCCCGAGTCGTCCGAGGCGAGGAACGCGACGATCCCGGCGATGTCGGCGGCCTGGCCGACCCGGTTGAACGTCGAGTACGCCGCGGCCCCCGCGCGCGCCGCCGGGTCGGCCAGCCAGGCGTTCATGTCGGTCTCGACGATGCCGGGCGCGACGGAGTTGACGGTGATGCCGCGCGGCCCGAGCTGCTGCGCCAGGGCGAGCGTCAGCGCCTCCAGCGCGCCCTTCGTCATCGCGTACGCGCCGATCTCCGGCATCGCGATACGGGTCGCCCCGGTGGACACGTTGACGATCCGGCCGCCGTCGCGCAGCCGCTCCAGGCCGTGCTTGACGATGAAGAACGGCGCCTTGGCGTTGACCGCGAAGAGCCGGTCGTAGCCCTCCTCGGTGACGTTCTCGATGGTCTCGTTGAGGGTGATCCCTGCGTTGTTGACCAGGATGTCCAGCCCGTCCGCCTCGCGGTCGAAGGCGGCCCACAGCGCCTCGGCGTCGCCAGGCACGCCCAGCTCCGCGCCGATCGCGAACGCCCGGCCGCCCGCGGCTTCGATCTCCGCGACCGTCTCCTTGGCCGCCGTCTCGTTGCTGCCGTAGTGCACCGCCACGCGCGCTCCGTCGGCCGCCAGGCGCAGTGCGATGCCCCGCCCGATGCCCCGGCTGCCGCCCGTGACCAGCGTCGTCTTCCCGTCCAGAGGTCCGCTCATGGTCGTTCACACCTTCCCTAGTGATCGTTACAGAAAGGGACCGTAGCACATTATCTAGCGAGCGCTATAGAATCGGGGGCATGGTGACGAAGCAGCGCGGGCGGCCCCGGTCGTTCGACCGGGAGGAGGCCCTGGAGCAGGCCATGCTGCTGTTCTGGGCGCACGGGTACGACGCGACCTCCATCGCGGACCTGACCCGGGCGATGGGGATCGGCGCGCCCAGCCTGTACGCGGCGTTCGGCGACAAGCGGACGCTGTTCGACGAGGTCGTGGACCACCACCGCGCCCGGTACGGCGAGTTCATGGCCCGCGCGATGGAGGAGGAGCCGACCGCGAGGCGCGCGATCGAGCGGATCCTGCGCGAGGCGGCGGCCGCCTACACCGACCCGGCCCGTCCCCGCGGCTGCCTGGTGATCACCGCCGCGACCAACTGCGCGCCCGGTTCCGCGGAGGTGGAGGAGCGCCTGCGGGGGCTGCGCAACACCAACATCCGCGCGTTCCAGGCCATGATCGAGGCCGACGTGGCGGCCGGCGTGCTGCCCGCGGGCACCGGCCCGCGCCGGCTCGCCCAGTTCACCGGCGCCGTCATCCAGGGGATGTCACAGCAGGCGCGGGACGGCGCGACGCGCGCCGAGCTGGAGGCCGTCGCGGAGGCGGCGATGCTCGCCTGGCCTCAGGAGGCGTAGAAGTCCAGGCAGTCCTGGTAGGAGGGCAGCAGTCCCGCCTTCTCCGCCTCGGCCAGCGACGGCGCGGCGGCGTCCTTGGGGGACAGCACCGGCTCGACGCCCTCCGGCCAGGCGATGCCCAGGTCCGGGTCCAGGGGGTGGACGCCGTGCTCGCGCGCGGGCGCGTACGGCTCCGAGCAGAGGTAGATGACCGTCGTGTCGTCGGTCAGGGCCATGAACGAGTGGCCGAGGCCCTCCGCGATGTACAGGCAGCGGCGGTTCTCCGCGTCCAGCCGTACGGCGTCGTACTTCCCGAACGTGGGCGACCCGACGCGGATGTCCACGACCGCGTCCAGGATGGCGCCGCGCACGCACGTCACCCACTTCGCCTGGCTCGGCGGCACGTCGGCGAAGTGGATCCCGCGCAGGGTGCCCCTGGACGAGACCGAGCAGTTCGCCTGGGCGAGCGAGAAGGAGTGCCCGGCCTGGTCGAGCAGGTCCGTGCGGAACCACTCGTGGAACGAGCCTCGGTCGTCGCCGTGCACGCGGGGGGTGAAGGCGTAGGCGCCTTCGATGCTCAGGGGGTCCACGCGCGTCAGCTTAGGGCGTGCCGGGGGATGGGATCGCCGCCCTGGCGGCGCAGCACCTCGGTCCAGCAGACCAGGAGCATCAGCCAGATCCCCGACACGTTGGCGGGCGCGGCCAGGTACTCGGTGGTGATGCTGTTCACCACGAAGAACGCGAGGATGCCCAGCAGCATGCCGGCGTCGGTGCGGAGCGTGCGCTGCCGCGCCATGAGCAGCAGCACGAAGGCCAGCACGAGCAGCAGCACGATGAAGATCGCCGCGCCGACCGTCCCGTTGTCGACCATCGCGTTGACGAACGCGTTGTGCGCGCCGCCGAGGCCGATGTCGTCCAGGAAGATGCCGCGCGAGGCGCCCAGGCCGTGCCCGAACAGCGGCTCCTCCCGGTACGCCTGCATCGCGAACGTCCACAGCTCCGTACGGGAGTTGAGCGAGGCCACCTTCGCGGCCGTCTCGCCGCGCGCCACGAACGCCAGGATCTTGTCCGAGAACGCCAGCACGGCCACGGTGGCGACGGCGGCTCCCAGGACCATGACGTCGATCCGGCCGCGCGGCCCCCGCGACGTGGCGAGCAGGACGACCAGCCCCACCGCGCACCCGGCCGCCGCGCCGCGGGTCCCGGTGGCCACCAGCGCCCCGGTGAGGACCGCCATGGCGCCCAGGTAGGTCAGCGGATGCCAGAGCCGGTGCTCGGCCCGCTCCATCCGGATCAGGTAGCTCGTTGTCAGCAGGATGCCGACCGCCAGGTACACGCCCGCGACGACCGGGTGCACGAACAGCCAGTTGAAGCGGTCCTCGGTGCGGGACGTGCGCGGGAACGGGTGCACGACGCCGATCGCGACCGAGACCAGCACGATCGCGATGAACGCGTGCGCCAGCCGGTGCATGTCGCGCGGCTCGGCCCGCTTGGCGAGGGTGAACGCCAGGCACATGGTGATCAGCAGCTGGACGCCGCGGACCGCGCCGAGCGACATGAACGGCGACCACAGCGCGGACATCGCCACGTAGCCGGCCCAGGCCCACGCCGCCAGCAGCAGCCCGGTGGCGGGCCGGGACGGGGCGCGCAGCCCGAACCGGTAGTAGAGGTAGAGCGCGGCGAAGCCGTACACGCCGATCTCGACGAGCACGGTCAGGTCGGCGCTGCCGCCCACGGCCTGGTCCACGTCGCGGCTGCGCAGCTTGTAGTCGCTGGACAGCATGAGGGCCAGTGGCAGCACGACGCTCCACCAGCCGGACGACGGCACGGCCGGGCGGGCGCGGTGCCGGGGGAGGAGCGTCGGGCGCGGGAAGCGGCCCGTCGACGTCATGGGGGTAAGGATACGGGCGCCCGGGAGTCGGATTCGTGGCTATGGGCGGTGTTCGTGGCGGTGTCCGTGGCTATACGGCGTTGATGTTCCAGGTGCCCATGTGCCGGACCCCGCCCTTCTTGCCGAGCAGCTTCGCGATCGGTTCCGGCAGCGGCCGGGCGGCGCGGGCGGCGTCGGCGGCGGCCTTGCGGCCGAGGGCGCCGTCCCTGCCGACCGCCTCGGCGGAGTCGTAGGCCAGCCCGTGGTCCTCCTGGCCGGTCTTCGCCTTGAACGCGGCGAGGTCGCCCAGCCGGTGCGGCTCGCCCTCGCCCCGCGACCAGACCGCGAGGTGCTCGGGCGAGCCGGCGTCGGGCCGGGCGTAGAGGTTGCCGTCGACCTCGATCTTCATCTCGCCGCCGGACCGCTTGTGGGTGTGGTCCTCGACGCAGAGCAGGCACGGCGCGCCGTCCTTGGCGTCGGCGAGCACGTTGCTGCTCACCGTGATCTCGCCGAGCCTCCAGGTCATGGTGGGGTCGGGGAACGGCTGCCGCGGGTCGCGGCCGGGCGTGCCCGGCTTGTCGGGGCTGCGGTCGTCCTGGACGAGGTGGACGGTGCGGCCGTTTCCGGCCAGCGTGTTGTTCCAGATCCGCACCCCGGCGGTGTTGTTGATCTTCATCCCGTCGCCGCCGTTGCCGCGGATCAGGTTGCCCGCCACCACGGCCTTGGCGCTCAGCTCCAGCACGACGGCGTGGCCGGCGTTGTTCAGGATCCGGTTGCCGGCGACCGTGATGCCGTGCACGGACTCGTCCAGCCAGACGCCCTTGCCGCGGTTGCCGTCCAGGACGCTGCGGGTCACCGAGACCGTCCGGGACCGGGTGATCTTGATGCCGCCGGAGACCGGGGACTGCTTGAACCGCTCGGTGTTGTTGCCGGTCGAGCGGGCCAGCTCGATCCGCAGGTCGTCGGCGTGGTTGGCGTGGATGCCGAGCAGGCCGTTGCGGGCCGTGGTCACCTGCCGGATCCGCGCCCGCTTCCCCAGCACGCTGAGGCCCTGCGTGGCCGAGTCGGTGACGGCCACGTTCTCCACGGTCACCCGGTCGGCGACGGCCTTGACGGTGCCGAGATCGGGCAGCGAGGTGGCGTACCGGCGCACCCCGATCCCGCGCAGCGTCGACCCGGCGCCCCGGATGGTGATCGCCTCGCCGAGCGTCGAGGCGCGCACCTTGCGGCCGCCGGGGTCGGAGCCGAGGTAGAGCCGGTCGCCCTCCTCGTCGACGTAGAACGTGCCCTCCTCCACCTGGGCGCGCTTCCCGACCTGGCGCTGCGGCCGCCCGTCGATCCACACCTGGTCGGGATGGGCGGCCATCGGGTACTCCGGGTCGACGAACTGGAAGTCGGGGTCGCTGTTCTGCGGCGCGCCCTTCGAGTAGGTCGGGCTGTGGTCGAACCGGTGCGTCCAGCCGCGCTTGACCCACGCGCCGTCCGCGCGCTCCCACCCGTCGACGGCGGAGCTGCCGTCGAACCAGACCGGCTCGCCGGGATGGGCCTGGATCGTCAGCCGCTTGCCCTCGGGCACGGTGACCGACTCGTGGTACGTCCCGGCGCGCAGCACGATCGTGTCGCCGTCGCGGGCCTTGGCGATGGCCTTGGCGACCGTCCGCACCGGCTTGCCCGCCGACCCGGGGGACGCGTCGTCCCCCGACGGTGCGACGATGACGGCCGCGTCCGGGATCTTGTAGCTGGTGGCGCCCATGGTCAGGGCGCCGGGCGGGCCGGTCACCTCGACCGGAAGCGGCGCCTCCTCCCCTCCCCGGGGAAGCTGCCAGGCCAGCAGGCCAGCGGCGGCCGCGACGGGCAGGGCCACCAGGCCGGCGGTCAGTGAACGGCGGGCGGCGGGCCGCGAACCGGAAGACGCCATGACGGAATCCCTTTACCCCCGGGGGACACGATAGGTAAGACCTGCCCGCAGGGGACTCACCGGACGCGCGAAGTCACTGCTCTCTCATGGTCGGGAGACGATGAGCTCACTGATCGGCGGGTTCCCTGCCCTGACTTGGGCGGCTACTGCTTCAGGGATCCGGCGAAGACGGCCGTCTTGTGCTTGTCGTCGAAGTTCACGCCCAGCACCACGTTCTTGTAGCCCTCGGGCGGCAGGTCGAAGGCGTACGACGCGGACCGGTGCGCGCCGGGGGCGACCGTGCCGTGGAAGTCGTTGAAGTCGGCGTACGACGTCGGGCTGGCCTCGGTGCGGGCGCTGCCGTACTTGGCGACGACCTTCACCTTGTTGAGGTCGAGCGGCTGCCCGGACCCGTTGGTGAAGCGCAGCGTGAAGATGGTGAGGGTGTTGCCGGTCAGCTCGCCGGGGCCCTTGGCCTGGTTCTTCACGTACCGGATGTCGTTGATGGCGACGGTGATCTTGTCGTCGTAGGTGACCGGCTTGCGCAGTCCCGCCGTGGTCGAGCCGAACGTCTTGGACCCGGGCGCCGCGGTCGCCTGCTCCTGCGGCTGCTCGCTGGCGGGCGGCGGCTTCGGCCCGGCGGCGGGCTTCTTGTCATCGCCCGAGCAGCCCGTCAGCGCCAGCGCGAGCGCCACCACCGGCGCCAGGGCGAGCGTCGCGCCCCGGCCCGCCGGACGCGGGGAAAGGGGCGGGCGCGATCCCGAGAGGGGCATGCGGATATCTCCTCGATCTTCGTCGGCGGTGGCCGGCGTGCCGGGGGCGGGGGACCGGAAGTGCCGGTAGTGGCCACCAGTGTAGACAGTGGCGCGGCTAGTCTAATTTTTGCTTTTTGTCTCTTTTGATGGGCAGGGGACTCTATCCGGTGAAAGTTCTTTCTACCGCGCGGCCGGGCCTGAGACGGGCCGTTCTCGCCATCGCGGCGGCGTTCTCCACGGTTTCCCTCTCGGTGGCCGCGCTGCCGGCCGGGCCGGCCGCGGCCGACACCGCGCCGCCGCAGGGCACGCCGCCGACCGTTTCCGCGGACCCGCTGCCCACCTGGCAGGTGAACGGCGTCGTGTGGAGCATGACGACCGTCGGGAACACCGTCTACGCGACCGGCAACTTCACCAAGGCGCGCCCGCCGGGCACCGCCGCCGGATCCGCGCAGGAGGTCGACCGGCAGAACATCCTTGCGTTCGACATCCGCACCGGCGACCTCGTCGAGTCGTTCGACCACTCGCTGAACGGCCAGGGCCTGCGCATCGTCGCCTCGCCGGACGGCAGCCGCGTCTACGTCGGCGGCGAGTTCACCACGGTGGACGGCCAGGCGCGCAGCCGGATCGCGGCGTTCGACACCGCCACCGGCGCGCTCGACCCGAACTTCGCCCCGACCGTGTCGAACAAGGTCCGCGCCATCGCCGCGACCGGCTCGACCGTCTACTTCGGCGGCAACTTCTTCAACGTCAACGGCAAGTCGCGCACCCGGCTCGCGGCCGTGAAGGCGTCCGACGGCACCAACGTCGACACCTGGCGGCCCACCGCCGACGACGACGAGGTCTTCGCGATGGCGATGGCCCCGGGCGACCAGCGCGTGCTGGTCGGCGGGCGCTTCCAGACGCTGAACGCCACCGCCCAGGTCGGCATCGGCGCGATCGACGCCACCACCGGCGCGCTGGCGCCCTGGAGCAGCCGGCCGATCCCCAGCAAGTCGGGGACCCGCTACTCCTACGTCACCGACCTGCACGTCTCCGGCGACACGGTCTTCGCCTCCGCCAACGGCGAGGGCTACCACGTCTTCGACGGCCGGTTCGCGGCCAAGGCCGCCACCGGCGACCTGGTCTGGCTCGACAACTGCTACGGCGCCAGCTACGGCATCTTCGCCCAGGACCAGTCCGTCTACAGCGTCTCGCACGCCCACGACTGCTCCTCGCTCGGCGCGTTCCCGGAGACCAGCCCGCAGACCTGGCACCGCGCGCTCGCCGAGACGGCGTACCCGACCGGCACCGACCAGGCGCCCCCCGGCACGGGCAGCCACTACAGCGGCCAGCCCGTCCCGAGCCTGCTGCACTGGTACCCGACGCTGGCCATGGGGACGTTCACCGGCCAGAACCAGGCCGCCTGGGCCGTCACCGGCACCTCCGAGTACATCGCGATGGGCGGCGAGTTCCCGCGCGTGAACGGGACCAACCAGCAGGGCCTCGTGCGGTTCGGCGTCAAGGACAGGGCGCCCAACGACGAGGGCCCGCAGGCGTCCGACCTCGGCACGCCCGCCGCCGAGGGCATCTCCGGCGGCAAGGTCCGGGTGAGCGTGACGACCACCTGGGACATGGACAACGAGAACCTCACCTACGAGCTGCTCCGCGACGGCGGGACGGAGCCCGTCGGCACCGCCCAGAAGGGCGCCACGTTCTGGAAGCAGCCGAAGGTGACGCTGTTCGACTCCACGGCCGAGCCGGGGACCTCGCACACGTACCGGGTGCGGGTGAAGGACGCGTTCGGCAACGCCGTCACCAGCGCCGCCTCCAACGCGGCCACGCCGGGCGGCGGCTCGACGTCCGGGCCGTACGGCGGGCTCGTGACCGGTGACGGCGCGGACTCGTACTGGCGGCTCGGCGAGGGCAGCGGCACCGCGTACGACAACGCCGGCACCAACGACCTCACCGTGGGGTCGGGCGTGACCCGCGGGCAGGCGGGCGCGATCGCGAACGACCCGGACAAGGCGATCACGTTCAACGGCACCTCCGCGGGCACGGCGGGCAGCGGCACGGCGCCGATGCCCGGCGACTTCAGCCTCGAGGCGTGGGTGAAGACCACCAGCGGCAGCGGCGGGAAGATCGTCGGGTACGGCAACCAGGCGACCGGCGCCAGCACCAAGTACGACCGCCAGCTCTACATGACCAACGACGGGCGGGTCGTGTTCGGCGTCTACCCGGGCTCCGTGAAGACGATCCAGAGCGGCGCCGGCCTCAACAACGGCCAGTGGCACCACATCGTCGGCACGCTCGACGGCACCGGCGGCATGAAGCTGTACGTCGACGGGCAGCAGGTGGCCGCCGACGCGAGCGTCAAGAGCGCTGAGACCAGCTACACGGGCTACTGGCGCGTGGGCGGAGACAACCTCACCGGCTGGCCGAGCAGGCCGTCCAGCGACCACCTGAACGGCACCCTCGACGAGGTGGCCGTCTACCCGCGCGCGCTCGCCGCGGCCCGGATCACCGAGCACCACGGCGTCGGCGCCGGGACGGTCACCCCGAACCAGCCGCCGACCGCCGCGTTCACCGCGGACTGCGAGTGGCAGGAGTGCGCGTTCGACGCCTCGGGCTCGGCCGACTCCGACGGGTCGATCGCGGGCTACGCGTGGGACTTCGGCGACGGCCAGAGCGGTACCGGCGCCACGCCGTCCCACACGTACGCGGAGGCCGGTCAGTACACGGTGAAGCTCACGGTCACCGATGACGACGGCGCGACCGCCGAGACCACCCGCACAGTCACGGCCAGCACGCAGACGCTGGCGTCCGACGCGTTCGGCCGCACGGTCGCGAGCGGGTTCGGGAACGCCGACACCGGCGGCGCCTGGACGGCCGTCGGCAGCGCGGGCGCCACGTCCGTCTCCGGCGGTGCCGGGCGCATCGCGCTCGCCGATCCCGCCAAGAGCGGCGGCGCGTACCTCAAGGACGCCACCGCCCCGGGCGCCGACGTCTCCGTGAAGGTCGCCACCGACAAGGAGGGCACCGGCAACGGCGTCTACTTCTGGCTCGCCGGGCGGCGCGTCGAGGGCGAGGGCGAATACCGGGCCCGGATCCGGCTGCGGCCGTCCGGGGTGGTCTCGCTCCAGCTCAGCCGTACCGACGCGGCCCAGGCCGAGACCGCCGTCGTGGCCGAGCAGACCGTGGCCGGCCTGACGTACGCGCCCGGCCAGGCGCTGCGGATGCGGCTCCAGGTGACCGGCTCCGGCCCGACCACCCTGCGGGCCAAGGTCTGGGCGGACGGCGCGGCCGAGCCCGGCTGGCAGCTCACCGGCACCGACTCCACCGCCGGCCTCCAGGCCGCCGGCAGCGTCGGGCTGCGCAGCTACCTCGCGGGGAACGCCACCAACGCGCCGTTCGCGCTCACGGTCGACGATTTCACTGCGATCCGCGTCACAGGCTGATCTGATTTAAGCGCGGCGACGACGCGCGAAAGTGCCCCGGGGTTGTCATCCCCGGGGCACTTTCTTTTTCGCTGCCGGAATGGCGGTACCGGTCACGATTTCATAAGGAGTGCACTACGGAACGCGAGACGCACTAGCATCGCCTAGCCAGCAGTGACCGTTGGGGTCACAGGGGGCTTATGAGCAGGGGAACCGATTCGTGAGAGCTCAAGCGCTTCCGCGCCCGAGGGCACGCCGGACCGGCCTGGCGGCCGCGACCGCTTCCATCGCACTCCTGGGCGCTTCCATGGTCCCGGCCGGGCCGGCCGCGGCCGACACCGCCCCGCCGGAGGGCACGCCGCCGACCGTGTCCGCGGACCCGCTGCCGACGGTGCAGGTGAACGGCGTCGTGTGGAGCATGACGACCGTCGGGAACACCGTCTACGCGACCGGCAACTTCACCAAGGCGCGCCCCGCGGGCACCGCCCCGGGCAGCTCCAAGGAGGTGACCCGGAAGAACATCCTCGCCTTCGACATCAGGACCGGGAACCTCACCTCGTTCAACCACTCGCTGAACGGCCAGGGCCTGCGCATCGTGCGCTCCCCTGACGGCAAGCGGGTCTACGTCGGCGGCGAGTTCACCACCGTCGACGGCAAGGCGCACAGCCGCCTCGCCGCGTTCGACACCGCCACCGGCAAGCTCGTCGCCGGGTTCGCGCCGAAGGTGTCCAACAAGGTGAGGGCCATCGCCGCGACCAACAAGTGGGTCTTCTTCGGCGGGAACTTCTTCAACGTCAACGGCAAGTCGCGCAACCGGATGGCCGCGGTGCTGGCCAGCAACGGCGCCGTCAGCGACAGCTGGAAGCCGACCGCGGACGACGAGGTCTTCGCGATGGCCATCTCCGGCTCGCGCGTCATCGTGGGCGGCCGGTTCCAGCAGCTGAACGGCGGCGCCAAGGTCGGCGTCGGCGCCCTCAACGGCTCGAACGGCGCGACGGCCGCGTGGAGCAGCCGGCCGATCCCGACCAGGCAGGGCAGCAAGTTCTCGTACGTCACGGACCTGACCGTCTCGGGCGACACCGTGTACGGCTCGGCCAACGGCGAGGGCTTCCACTGGTTCGACGGCCGGTTCGCGGCCAAGGCCGCCACCGGCGAGCTGGTGTGGCTCGACAACTGCTACGGCGCGAGCTACGGCGTCTTCGCCCAGGGCAAGTCGCTGTACAGCGTCTCGCACGCGCACGACTGCTCCTCGCTGGGCGCGTTCCCCGAGACCGACCCGCAGACCTGGCACCGGGCGCTGGCGGAGACCACCGCCGCCACCGGCAAGGACCAGGCGCCCCCCGGCAGCAACAGCAACTACCGCAGGCAGCCGGTACCGAGCCTGCTGCACTGGTACCCGACGCTGGCCATGGGGACGTTCACCAAGCAGTACCAGGCCGCCTGGGCCGTGACCGGCAACTCGGAGTACGTCGTGATGGGCGGCGAGTTCCCGCGCGTCAACGGCGTCGCCCAGCAGGGCCTGGTGCGGTTCGTGACCAAGGCCAAGGCGCCCAACAAGGCCGGCCCGGTGAAGGCCGAGCTGGGCACCCCCAAGGCCAGCCGCAGCATGGTCACGAAGAAGAACACCATCTCCTGGAAGGCCACCTGGGACATGGACAACGAGAACCTCACCTACGAGGTCCTCCGCGACAACGGCACCACCCCGATCGGGACGGTCAAGAAGGCCTCGAACTTCTGGACCAAGCCGACCCTCACGTTCGTCGACGAGAACGCGCCGGCGGGCGCGCACACGTACAAGATCCGCGTGAAGGACCCGTTCGGCATCGCCGTCACGAGCCCGGCCTCCAACTCGGTGGGCTGAGCTGCGGGCTGACCGCCAGGCATTGAGAAGGCACTGAGAAGGGCCCCGGTGATCTCCACCGGGGCCCTTCCGCTGTCCACTTGTGGCCAGGCGCCGCCGGGTTCCGGCGGCGCCATGACGAACGTCACTTCTTCGGGCGGACCGTCTTCCGGGTCAGCCGCCGGGCGCGCAGGTCCTCGCAGAGCCGCTCGTACGCGGTCGCGACGTCGTCCCAGACGTAGCGCTCGCTCGCCCGCTTGCGCGCCGCCTCGCCCCGGTCCGCGGCGCCGCCCGGGTCGGCCTCGGCCTCCTCGACCCGCCACGCCAGCGACTCGGCGTCGCCGAAGAAGCGGCCCGCCTCGTCGCCCAGCACCTCGCGGTTGAAGTTCACGTCGTACGCGACGACCGACGCCCCGGCCCCCATCGCGCGCAGCAGCGACGGGTTGGTGCCGCCGACCGAGTGGCCGTGCAGGTAGGTCAGCGCGCCCGCGTACAGCGCGTCGAGCAGGTCCTGGTCCCACACGCCGCCGAGGAACCGGATCCGCGGGTCGTCGCCCGCCAGCTCCTTCAGCCGGGCGGTGTACTCGTCGTTGTACGGCGCCGAGCCGACCACCACCAGCGGCTTGGCGGCCTTGCTGCGGCGGTAGCCGTCGACCGCCAGGTGGACGTGGTTCTCCGGCTCGAACCGGGCCACGACCAGGTGGAACCCGCCCGGCTCGTACCCGGCCTCGGCGAGCTTGCCGGTGTCGGTCCGCTCCAGGATGGGCGCGCCGTAGGGGATGAAGACCGAGTCGGCGCCGAACCGCTCGGTGTAGTAGTCCTGGATGCCGACGGCGTCGGAGATCAGGGCGTCCGACCAGCGCACGGCCATGCTCTCGGCGGCCCGGTAGTAGCGCCTGCCCGCCCCGCTCCACTTGGTGCGCTTCCACTCCAGGCCGTCCACGTGGGTGGCGACCGGGATCCGCAGCGTCCGCAGCACCGGCAGCAGCGGCGCGTTCGCGGCGTTGAACACCAGCGCCACGTCCGGACCCCTGCGCGCGCACCGCCGCCCGGCGGCGTGCAGCACCGACAGCCCGGTGTGGGTGAGCGTCTCGGCGACCTTCTTCTTCAGCGCGGGCAGGTGGACCAGCCGCATCCCGAGGTACTCGCTCTCGGGGTGGCGCTCCCCGCGGCAGTAGACCGTCACCTCGTGCCCGGAGGCGGCGAGCCGGCGGCCGATCTCCTCGACCGCGGTCTCGAAACCGCCGTAGCGCGCCGGCACTCCGCGAGTGCCTACCATGGCGATGCGCACGTGACCCCCAGCCCTCCTGTTTGCACATCCATTGGGATTTTTCAGACCGCAACGCTAACCGGAACCGGTGTCAGGCGTCTTGACGGTTAAGGAGAGTTAATCTGAGGGTTGCGCGAAACTGGTAGCCAGGGTGTCTGGAATGCCAGAAGGAGAGTGAAGTGGGCGAACGAGAGCCGGGCTCCACCGTGGTATTGGCGCACCCGTCGCCCGACCTGTACGGCTCGGACCGGATGCTGGTCGAGTCGGTACGGGCCCTGGTGCCGGCGCGCCGCGTGGTGGTCGCGCTGCCCGCCGACGGCCCGCTGTCGCCGGTGCTCCGGGACGCCGGGGCCGAGGTCGTCATCCTGCCGGTGCCGGTGCTGCGCAAGGCGTACATGACGCCGGTCGGGCTGGTGCGGCTGGCGTTCGCCGCCGCCCGGGCGCTGCCGAAGGCGTGGCGGCTGCTGCGCCGCACCCGCGCCGAGGCGCTGTACGTGAACACCGTCACGATCCCGCTGTGGCTGGTGGCGGGGAGGCTGGCGCGCGTGCCGTCGCTGTGCCACGTCCACGAGGCCGAGGACGACGTGCCCGGCCCGGTCCGCGCCGCGCTCGGCGCCCCGCTGCGGCTGGCCCGCACGATCGTGGTCAACAGCCGGGCCAGCGCCGCCGCGCTCGGCGGCCCCGGCCGGCGCAGCGAGATCATCTACAACGGCGTGGACGAGCCGCCGGACGAGCCCGCCGAGCCGCGCGCCGAGCTCGCGCCGCCGGTGCGGATCGCGCTGGTCGGGCGGCTGTCCCCGCGCAAGGGATCCGACATCGCGGTCAAAGCGGCCGGATTGCTCCGCGCGCGGGGGTACGATGCGACGCTGACGCTGGTCGGCAGCGTCTTCCCCGGCTACGAGTGGTTCGAGGAGGAGCTGAGGGAACTGGCCGGCGACGCGCTGCGGGACGGGAACGTCGTGCTCGCGGGCTTCCGGTCCTCGGTCTGGGAGTCGTTCGCCGAGGCGGACATCGCGATCGTGCCCTCGCGCGTCGAACCGTTCGGTAACGTCGCGGTGGAGGCGATGCTGGCCGGCCGGCCGGTGGTCGCCGCCGCCACGCAGGGCCTGGTGGAGATCGTCATCGACGGCGAGAACGGCGTGCGGGTCGCGCCGGACGACCCGGAAGCCCTGGCCGACGGGATCGCCCGCCTGCTGGACGACTGGGACGGCGCGCTGGCGATGGCCAAGCGGGCCCGCGCGGACGCCGCCCGGCGGTTCGGCAGGGACCGCTACCACCGCGAGCTGCGGGAGGCCGTCCGTGCGCTCACCGATCCCGATGCCGTCTCCGTGAGGACACAGAGCACCCGATGACAGCACAGACCCCCGCCACACCGGAGATCAGCCTGGTCGAGGCCGTCTGGCGCTACCGGCTGATGTCGCTCATCATCATCGTCGTCTCCGTCCTGGCGGCGGCCGGCGCGACCCAGCTGCTGTTCAGCAGCGTCACGGCCACCGCCCGGTTCGCGGTCACCGACCCGACCAACGACAACAACGAGCTCGGGATGGGCGTGGTCTCCGGGCAGGGCTACGCCACCTACACCGCCCAGCGCGCCGCGTTCGCGGGCTCCACGCCGGTGCTGGCGCGGGCCGCCCAGATCGTCAAGGAGAAGGGCGGCCCCTCGCTGACCGGCGAGCAGCTGCGCGGGCGGGTGCAGACCTCCAGCAAGCCCGACGGCGGCGTGGTGATCGTGAACGCCACCGGCGACGACATGCCTTCGGCGGCGCGCGCCGCCAACGCGGTGGTGCAGGCGTACCAGGAGGTCACGCTCAAGAACACCACCGACAAGCTCGACAAGCAGCTCACCAACCTCCAGGCGGCCCAGCAGAAGCTCACCCAGCAGATGGATCTGACCACCCGGGGGACGCACACCTACCGGCTGCTGACCAGCAGCATGACCAAGCTGCAGACCCAGACGAACAGCGTCACCTCGGCGCGGGCGAACGCCACCGACGGCGTCCAGTTCGTCGACACCGCCGACTCCTCGGCGGCGTCGCCGAGCAAGCTGCCGCGCAACGCCGCCATCGGCCTGGCCATCGGCACGATCCTGGCGACCGTGGTGTCGTTCCTGCGGGCCGCCGGCCCGGCCGGCCGGCGCCGCCAGGACGCGGCCGCGGCGGGCATGTCCGTGCATCCGGGCCACGGGCTGGGCCCGGGCGGCGGGTACGGCGCGTTCGGCGAGCTGCCGCCCGGCCCGTACCCCGACGGCGACCCCCGGCTGGAGGTCGAGGCGGCCCCGGTCGCGCGGGCCGAGCTGCCGCGCC
>NZ_JBEZWH010000071.1:0-39501 GCF_040703975.1 Spirillospora sp. NPDC029432 | reverse complement strand
CGGGCGCCGGGGCCGGGGCCGGGGCGGCGGCGGCCGGCTCAGGCTCGGGAGCGGGCGCCGGCTCGGGAGCGGGCGCCGGTGCGGCGGCGGCCTCCTTCTCCTGCTTGCGCGCCTCGGCCGGATCCGTCCCGGGCGGCGCGACGACGGCGATCGGGGAGCCGATCGGCGCCGACTCGCCCTCGGCGACGAGGATCTCGGCCAGCACGCCGTCCTCGTACGCCTCGTACTCCATCACGGCCTTGTCGGTCTCGATGTCGCACAGGACGTCACCGGCCTTGACCTCGTCCCCCGGCTTCTTCTGCCAGGAGCTGATGACCCCCTCCTCCATCGTGTCCGACAGGCGGGGCATGAGGATCTCGGTCATGCGGTCTCCAGGGTGACGCGGCCGGTCGCGCGGAGAGTCTCGCGGACGGCGGTGAGCAGGGAGTCGGCGGACGGCAGCGCGGCCGTCTCCAGCGACTTGGCGTACGGGAGCGGCACCTCGGCCATCGCGACCCGGCGGACGGGCGCGTCGAGCCAGTCGAAGGCGCCCTCCTGGATGGAGGCGGCGATCTCGGCGCCGATGCCGTAGGTCAGCCAGTCGTCCTCGGCGACGACGGCGCAGCCCGTCCGGCGCACCGACTCGACGATCGTCTGCCGGTCCAGCGGGCGCAGGCTGCGCAGGTCGACGACCTCGGCGGAGATCCCCTCGCCGGCCAGCTTCTCGGCGACCTGCGCGGCGACCTGCGCCATCCGCGAGTAGCCGATGATCGTGATGTCGGTGCCGGGCCGGGTGACGGCGGCGCGGCCGATCTCGGCGGGCTCGATGTCGGCGATCTCGGCGGGCAGCTCGCCCTTGCTGTTGTAGAGGGCGAGGTTCTCCAGGAACAGCACCGGGTCGTCGTCCCGGATCGCGGCCTTGAGCATGGCGGACGCCTCGGCGGGCGTGCTCGGCGCGAGGACCTTCAGGCCGGGGATGAACGAGTAGAACAGCTCGACGTTCTGCGAGTGCGTGGCGCCGAGCTGCTGGCCGCCGCCGCCCGGCGTGCGGATCACCATCGGGACGCTGGCCTGGCCGCCGAACATCCCGTAGATCTTGGCGGCGTGGTTGACGATCTGGTCCAGCGCGAGCAGCGAGAAGTTGATCGTCATGATCTCGACGACCGGCCGCAGGCCGAGCATGGCGGCGCCGATCGCGGCGCCGACGAAGCCCTCCTCGGCGATCGGGGTGTCGCGCACCCGCTTGGGGCCGAACTCCTTGAGCAGCCCCTCGGTGATCTTGTACGAGCCCTCGAAGAGCCCGATCTCCTCCCCCATCAGGAAGACGTTCTCGTCGCGCAGCATCTCGGCGCGGAGCGTGTCCCGGAGGGCCTGGCGGTAGGTGACAAGTGCCATCGGACGACTCCTCAGGAACGGAAGGCGGTGTCGGCGAACACCGGGTCGGCGGGCAGGCGGCGCTGCTCACCGGCGACCGGGGTGGCGTAGGTGTAGTCGAACAGGGTGGACGGGTCGGGCGCCGGGCTGGCGTCGGCGAACGCGGCGGCGGCCTCGACCTCGGCGGCGACCTCGGCCTCGACGGCGGCGAGCCCGTCGTCGGTCAGCACGCCCTCGCGCACCAGCCGCTCGGCGAACGCGGCGAGCGGGTCGGAGTCGAGCAGCGCCTGCCGCTCCTCCTTGGTGCGGTAGCGGGCCGGGTCGACGACCGAGTGGCCGCGCAGCCGCGGGCTGACGGTCTCCAGCAGGTACGGCTTGGACTCGGTCCGGGCGTACTCGACGGCCTTCCGCGCCGCGTCGCGCACGGCGATCACGTCGGCGCCGTCCACCCGGGCGCTCTCCATCCGGTACGAGGAGCCGCGCTTGTACAGCTCGGGCTCGGCGGCGGAGGCCTCGACGGTGGTGCCCATGCCCAGCCCGTTGTTGATCACGACGAAGACGGCCGGCAGGTCCCAGAGCGCGGCGATGTTCAGCGACTCGTGGAACGCTCCGATCGCGGTGGTGCCGTCGCCCATCTGGCACATCACGACGTCGTCGCCGCCCTTGTACGACACCGCCAGGGCGGCACCGGTGGCCAGCGGGAGCTGTCCGCCGACGATGCCGTACCCGCCCAGCAGCCGGGCCTCGGCGTCGAACAGGTGCATGGACCCGCCCCAGCCCTTGGAGACCCCGTCCGACCGGCCGTACAGCTCGGCCATCACGCGGCCGGAGTCGATGCCCTTGGCCAGCGCGTAGCCGTGCTCGCGGTAGTTGGTGAACAGGTAGTCGGTGGGCCGCAGCGCGGCCATCAGCCCGACGACGGTGGCCTCCTCGCCGAGGTTCAGATGGCAGTACCCGCCGATCTTGGCCTCGGTGTAGGCCCGCGACGCGCGCTCCTCGAAGCGCCGGACCAGCAGCATCTGCCGGTAGTACCCGGCGAGCTCGGCCGGGTTCCCCGGCGTTCCCGCGCCCGCGCCCGCGGTCCCGGTGGACCTCGGCTTCGCGGCGCCACCGGTGCCCGCCTTGGTCCTGCCGGTGGTCTTCCGGGGACGGGTGTCCGCGCCCCGCGCCTTGGTGATCTCGGCCATCGGCGTTCTCCTCACGACTCCTGGAGCGCACCGCGGGGTCGCCACGGGCCTCCATTGATCATCATTGATCAATGATCGATCATATTGCTCCCTATCAGTATGCACTGACCAGGGCGTACTCGGGAAGTGGGCGCCGCCGGCTTCCGGGCCGCCCTCTACCATTGGCGCGTGAACGCTTCCGATCCGCTGCTGCGCACCGGCCTGTCCGCCCAGATCCGCGAGTTCATCGTCGAGGGCATCACCGCGGGCCGCTGGGAGCCGGGCGAGCGCATCGTCGAGCGCCGGATCGCCACCGAGCTCGGGGTGAGCCAGGGGCCGGTGCGCGAGGCGCTGCGCCAGCTGGAGGCGTTGCGGCTGGTGGAGAGCCTGCCGAACCGCGGTGCCCGGGTGCGCCCGTTCACCGAGGAGGACCTGGGCGAGATCTTTCCCGTCCGCGCCGGGCTCGAGCGTACCGCCGCCGAGCTGGCGCTGCCGCGCCTGGCCGCCCGGGTGGACGCCCTGGAACGGCACAACCGGCGGCTCGCCGAGGCCGCCGAGTCCGGTGACCTGCCCGAGCAGATGAGGCTGAGCATCGACTTCCACCGCGAGGTCGTGGAGACCGCGGGCAACCGGCTGCTGACCTCGGTCTGGGAGTCGCTGGGCATCGAGCTGTGGACGACGCTCTCCCTCCGCCTGCACCAGACGGAGATCTACTCCAAGTCCGCCGAGCACGCCGTGCTGATCGAGGCGTTCCGCCGGCAGGATCCCGAGGCCCCCCGGATGCTGCACGACCACGTCATGAACTATGCCCCCTGATCGGCCCGTTGTGTCCCGGCTCACACCCGTCTAGGCTGCACGGTATCGCAAAACTTTCGAAACGTTTCGACGCGCTCGGAGGGGCATGTGCTCGTCGCCGGGATCGATTCCTCGACGCAGTCGGTCAAGGTCCTGCTCTGCCGCGCCGAGGACGGCACCGTGGTGGACGCGGCGGCGGCCCCGCACCCCGACGGTACCGAATGCCACCCCGAGCGCTGGTGGGAGGCCCTGAACCGGGTCCGTGACCTGCTCGAACGCGCCGACGCGGTCGCCGTGGCGGCCCAGCAGCACGGCATGGTGGCCCTCGACGAGGCCGGCGAGCCGGTCCGGCCCGCCCTCCTCTGGAACGACACCCGCTCCGCGCCGCAGGCCAAGGCGCTCGTCCGCGAACTCGGCGGCCCCGAGACGTGGGCCGAACGGACCGGGAGCGTGCCGCTGGCCTCGTTCACCGTCACCAAGCTGCGCTGGATGGCCGAGAACGAGCCGGGCAACGCCCGCCGTACCGCGTCGGTCATGCTCCCGCACGACTGGCTGACCCTGCGCCTGGGCGCCGAGGCCCCGGTCACCGACCGCGGCGACGCGTCCGGCACCGGCTACTGGTCCCCGGCCGAGGGCCGCTACCTGCCCGAGCTGGTCACCGCCGCGCTCGGGCACGAGCCGGCCCTGCCGCGCGTCGCCGGCCCCGCCGAGACCGTCGGCGAGACGCCCTGGGGCGCCCGCCTGGCCCCCGGCACGGGCGACAACATGGGCGCCGCCCTGGGCCTCGGCCTGGGCGCGGGCGACGTGGTGATCTCGATCGGCACCTCCGGGACCGCCTTCGCCGTGGCGCCGTCCCCGGCGGCCGACCCGGGCGGGTTCGTGGCCGGGTTCGCCGACGCCACCGGCCGCTACCTGCCGCTGGTCTGCACGCTCAACGCGGCGCGCGTCCTCGGCGCGGCCGCCGACCTCGCCGGCACCGACCTGGACGGCCTCTCGGCGCTGGCCCTGGCCGCCGCGCCCGGCGCGGGCGGGCTGACGCTGCTGCCGTACCTCGACGGTGAACGGACCCCCGACCGGCCCGGCGCCACCGGCGTCCTGGCCGGGATCACCACGTCCAACGCCACCCGCGAGAACCTCGCCCGCGCCGCCGTCGAGGCCCTGCTGTGCTCCCTCGCCGACGCCGCCGGGTACCTCGCGGCGCAGGGCGTGCGGCCCCGCCGGACCCTCCTGATCGGCGGCGGCGCCCGTTCGGCGGCGGTACGGGCGCTGGCCCCCGCGATCCTCGGCACGCCGGTGACCGTTCCCGAGCCCGCCGAGTACGTGGCGCTGGGCGCCGCCCGGCAGGCCGCGTGGGCCGCCGCGGGCACCCCCGAGCCGCCCGCCTGGCCCGCCCCGCCCGCCACCGAGCACGAGGCCGATCGCGCCGCCGCCGAGGCGGCCGCCGGGATCCGCGCGAGGTACGCGGCGCTGCGCGACGGCACGCCCGGGTAAGAGGACAGCCAGCGAAGGAGGCAGCGTGGACAGTGTGGACAGCGTGGAGAGTGCGAGCGGTGACCGCTTCACCCCGACGCCCGAGGACCGGTTCTCGTTCGGGATCTGGACGGTGGGATGGCAGGGCGTCGACGTGTTCGGCCCCGGCACGCGCCCGCCGATGGCGGCCGACCGGGCCGTCCGCGAGCTCGCCCGGCTCGGCGCGTACGGGGTCAACTTCCACGACAACGACGTGTTCGACTTCGACGCCACGGCGGCCGAGCGGGACGAGCGCCTCGCGGCGTTCCGGAAGGCGCTCGACGAGACCGGGCTGGTCGTGACGACCGCGACGACCAACCTGTTCTCGCACCCGGTCTTCAAGGACGGGGCGTTCACCGCCAACGACCGGGACGTGCGCCGGTTCGCGCTGCGCAAGGTCATGGACAACCTGGACCGGGCCGCCGAGCTGGGCGCGCGGACGTACGTGTGCTGGGGCGGCCGGGAGGGCGCCGAGTCGGGCGCGGCGAAGGACGTGCGGGCCGCGTTGGACCGTTACAAGGAGGCGTTCGACGTCCTCGGCGCGTACGTGGTCGAGCAGGGCTACGACATGCGCTTCGCGATCGAGCCCAAGCCGAACGAGCCGCGCGGCGACATCCTGCTGCCGACCGTCGGCCACGCGCTGGCGTTCATCGGCGGGCTGGAGCGTCCCGAGGTGGTCGGCGTCAACCCCGAGGTCGGGCACGAGGAGATGGCCGGGCTGAACTACGCGCACGGGCTGGCGCAGGCCCTGTGGCACGGCAAGCTCTTCCACATCGACCTGAACGGCCAGAACGGCCCCCGCTACGACCAGGACCTGCGGTTCGGCGCCGGGAACGCGCGCGGCGCGTTCTGGGTCGTGGACCTGATCGAGCAGAGCGACTACGACGGGCCGGTCCACTTCGACTTCAAGCCGCCGCGCACCGAGGACGACGCGGGCGTGTGGGAGTCGGCGCGCGGCTGCATGCGCAACTGGCTGATCCTGCGGGAGAAGGTGCGGGCGTTCCGCGCCGACCCGGAGGTCCAGGAGGCGCTGCGGGCCGCGCGCGTGGACGAGCTGGCCGTGCCGACCCTGGCCGAGGGCGAGGGCTGGCGCGCCGTCCGCGACTTCACGCCCGACATCGAAGCCCTGGCGGCGCGCGGGGCGGCGTTCGAGCGGCTCGACCAGCTCGCGCTGGAGCACCTGTACGGGACGCGCTGACCCGGATGCCCTGACCCGGATGCCCTGATCCGGACGCCCTGATCCGGACGCGCTGACCAGGGCGCGCGGGGATCTCCGTGCCGGCCCGGCATAGGCTGGCGGGCATGTCGGAGATCCCCGCGGAGCCGCTCGGCGGGCGCTACGAGCTGGTGGCGCCGCTGGGCTCGGGCGGCATGGCGACGGTGTGGCGCGCCGTCGACCGGGTGCTCGACCGGCCCGTCGCGGTCAAGCTGCCGCGCGCGGACTGGCCGCGCGAGCTGACGCCCCGGCTGCACGAGGAGGCCAAGGCCGCCGCGGCGCTCGGCCACCCGCACATCACCGGCGTGTACGACTACGGCGAGGCGGCGCTGCCGGACGGCGCGCGGCTGCCGTACGTGGTGATGGAGCTGCTGGACGGGGAGAGCCTCGCCGGCCGGCTGGCCCGCGGCCCGCTGCCCTGGCGGGAGGCGGCCGTGCTGGGCGCGCAGCTCGCGTCCGCGCTGGCGGCCGCGCACGCCGCCGGCGTGGTGCACCGCGACGTCAAGCCGGCCAACGTGCTGCTCACCCCGGCCGGGGTCAAGATCCTCGACTTCGGCATCGCGTTCGCCGCGGGCGGGCCGGACGGCGGCGGCCCGCTGCTCGGCACGCCCGCCTACATCGCCCCCGAGCTGCTCGCCGGCGCCGCGCCGGCCCCGGCCGCCGACGTCTACTCCTTCGGCGTCCTGCTGCGCGAGGCCCTGACCGGCACGGCACCCGACGACGTCCCGGACGCTCCCGGCGAGCTGATCCGCCTGTACCGCGGCTGCCTGGCCGACCATCCCGAGGACCGGCCCACCGCCGCCGAGGCGTCCGCCGTCCTCCGCCGTACCGCCGGGATCCCCGAGGACGTCCTCCCCGGCACCCTTGCCGCGCCCCCGCCGCTCCCGCCGGCCGACCGGGACACCTCCGTACTGGCCGATCGCCCTGGCGCGAGCGCCGCGGGCGGCCGGGAGGCGGCCTCCGGGGAAGCCGTCGTGCCGGCGGACGCCGCGGAACGCCCCGACGCCGGTTCCGGAGCCGCGGGCGCGGATCCGGCGGGGGCGTCGCGCGACTCCGGGACGCGGATCCTCGCGCGGCCGGTGCCCGCTTCCAGGGCGCGGCGGCCGCTGCTGGTGGCCGGCGGGGCGGCCGGCGTGCTGTGCCTGCTCGGCGCGCTGGCGATGGTCCTGGCCCCGGACCGCCCGCCGGAGGGTGCGGCGGCCCCGGGACCGGCCACGACCACCGGCACGGCACCGGCCGCGGCGGGCGGGTGCGCGGTGTCGTACGCGGTCGTCGGGCAGTGGCCGGACGGGTTCCAGGCGCAGGTGCGCGTCACCAACCTCGGCGACGCGCCCGTGGACGGGTGGCGGCTGGCATGGGAGTTCCCGGACGGGCAGCGGGTCGTCCAGCTGTGGAACGGCGGGCAGACCCAGCAGGGGGCCGCGGTGGAGGTGAGCGCCGCCGGATGGAACCGGACGATCCCGGCGCGCGGGACGGTGGAGTTCGGCTTCCTCGGCCGGCAGGACGGCGGCAACGGCGTACCGGACCGGTTCACGCTGAACGGCCGCGACTGCCGCGCGGCGGGCTAGCGGCGCCCACCTTGGGAGCGCTCCCACGCAACGGCCCAGGTCAGCGGGCCGGGAGGGAATCCGAGGTCCCGGATCTATTGTGTCGCAGCTCACCCGGGCTTACGATCCCCGGGAATCGAAGCGCTTCGATTCACCCCACCCCCTGAGGAGAACCCATGATCAAGGCGCGCAGGGGCACGGCGCTGCTGGCCGTGCTCGCCGCGGGGTCCCTGGTGCTGACCGCCTGCGGCGGTGACGGCGGGTCGGACCCGAACGAGCTGCGGCTCTGGCACTACGAGGCGCCCGAGAGCGCCATGGCCGTGGCCTGGAACCAGGCGATCAAGGAGTTCGAGCGGACGCATCCCGGCGTCAAGGTGAAGTTCGAGGAGAAGGGCTTCGAGCAGATCCAGAAGACGGCGCCGATGGTGCTGAACTCCAAGGACGCCCCCGACCTCATGGAGTACAACAAGGGCAACGCCACCACCGGGCTCATCTCCAGGCAGGGGCTCCTGGACGATATGACGGCCGAGGTGGCGAGGCGCGGCTGGGACAGGATGCTCAGCCCGAACGTCCAGGTCACGTCCAAGTACGACGAGAAGGGCGTGATGGGCGGCGGCAAATGGTTCGGCGTCCCCAACTACGCCGAATACCTCCAGGTCTATTACAACGAGGACCTGTTCGAGGAGCACGGCGTCAAGGTGCCGGCGACCTTCGCCGAGTTCACGGCCGCGATGGACGCGTTCGTGAAGAAGGGCGTCACCCCGCTGGCCAACGCGGGCGCCGAGTACATGGCGCACCAGTTCGTCTACCAGCTCGCCCTCGACCGGGCCGACCGCGGCTGGGTGGACGCGTTCCAGCGCTACACGGCCAAGGCGAACCTGGCCGACCCGGCGTGGACGGCCGGCGCCGCGACGTTCGCCGACTGGGTGAAGAAGGGGTACGTCGCCAAGGACTCGGTCGGGCTCAAGGCCGAGGACGCGGGCGTCGCCTTCATGAGCGGCAGGCACCCGATGATGTTCTCGGGCAGCTGGTGGTTCGGCCGGGTCGCCAAGACGGCGAAGTTCGACTGGGACACGATGGTGTGGCCGGGCGCGAAGATGACGCCGGGCTCGGGCGGCAACCTGTGGGTCGTCCCGAAGGGCTCGAAGAACAAGAAGCTGGCGTACGACTTCATCGACATCACGATGAAGAAGCACATCCAGAACGCGCTCGGAAACGCGGGCGGCATCCCGGTCGCGGCCGACCCGGCGGCCATCACCGACCCCAAGGCCAAGAAGCTCATCGGGAACTTCAACACGCTCGCCCAGAACAACGCCCTGGCCTTCTACCCGGACTGGCCGGTGCCCGCCTTCTACGACAAGTGGGTCGCCGAGGTCCAGCGGCTCATGAACGGCAAGGGCACTCCCGCGCAGGTCCTCGGCGAGGTTCAGAAGGCGTACGACGCCGGCCTGCCCAAGTGAGCGGGAAGGCGACGAGGGCGGCGGGCCGGGAACGGCTGGGATACCTGCCCTATCTCGTCCCCGGGCTGCTGCTGTTCACCGCCGTGATCGGCGTGCCGTTCGCGATGAACGTCGCCACCGGGTTCACCGAGTGGGACGGCGTGGGCACGCCGGAATGGGCCGGCCTCGCCAATTACGCGCGGCTGGCCGGCGACGGCGAGTTCTGGGCCTCGTTCCGGCACAACGCGCTCGTCATCGTCGCGATGGCGATCGCGCCGACCGCGATCGGGCTGGTCCTCGCCGCGCTGCTGACCGACCTGGTGGACCGGCACTTCGGGCCGCGCGCCGCGAGCGTGCTGCGCGCCTGCGTCTACCTGCCGCAGGTGCTCCCGATCGTCATCGCGGGCGTCGTGTGGAGCTGGCTGCTCAACCCGCAGAACGGCGCGGTGAACGAAGTGCTCGCCGCCGTAGGGCTGGAGTCGCTCGCGCACGACTGGCTGGGCGATCCGGCGACCGCGCTGTGGAGCGTGCTGGCCGTCATGGTCTGGGTGCAGATCGGCTTCCCGCTGGTGGTCTTCATGTCCGGGCTCCAGCGCGTGGACCCGTCGCTGTACGAGGCGGCCGAGATCGACGGGGCGAGCTGGGCCCGCCGGTTCCGGCACGTGACCGTCCCGCAGATCCGGCCGGAGATCTTCGTGGTGCTGCTGTGGACGACGATCGCCTCGCTGAAGGTGTTCGCGCCCATCTACGTGCTGACGAAGGGCGGCCCGGGAGGGGCGACCAGCGTGCCCGCGTACTACTCGTACCAGAACTTCTTCGACAAGACCGATGTCGGCTACGGCGCCGCGATCACCACCGTGCTGACGCTGATCATCGTCGCGCTGACCGTCGTCTTCCTGCGGGCGCAGGGCCAGGGGCCGGAGGGGGAGCGATGACCGCGACCCTCACCGGAACCGGGGCCCGGCCGCGGCGGGAGCGCCGTGACGCGCGCAGGCGGCGCGGCCCGTCGGCGTACCTGGTGCTGGTGCTGCTGTTCGCGCTGGCCGGCGTCATGCTGATCCCGTTCGCCGTCGTGGTGCTGAACGCGCTGAAGACGCCGGAGGAGTACTCCGCGAACGGCCCGCTCGCGCTCCCCGAGGGCTTCAGCCTGGAGGGCGTCACCGCGTTCTGGGAGCGCACGGACTTCGGCCAGGTGCTGTTCAACAGCGCGCTCATCAGCGGCTCGGTCGCGGTCCTCGCCGTCCTGCTGTCGGTGCTGAACGCTTACGCGCTCGGCATCGGCCGCATCAAGGGCCGCATGTGGGTGCTGGTCGTGCTGCTGCTGGCCAACACGCTGCCGCAGGAGGCGCTGGTCTACCCGCTGTACTACCTGGCCAAGCAGGTGGGCCTGTACGACACCCGCCTCGCCGTGGTCATCGTGTTCACGGTGATCCAGAGCGCGTTCGGCACGTACCTGCTGGCGTCGGTGCTGTCGGCGTTCCCGCGCCCGCTGCTGGAGGCGGCGCGGATCGACGGCGCGAGCCGGTGGCAGGTGCTCCGGCACGTCGTGGTGCCGGTCGTCCGGCCGACCATGGCGGTGCTGCTGGTGTTCTTCTTCGTCTGGACCTGGAACGAGTTCCTGATCCCGCTGGTCTTCCTGGTCTCCAACGACAACCAGACGGTGTCGGTCGCCCTCGGCGTCCTGCAGGGGCAGCGGCTCATGGACGCCACCATGTCCAGCGCCGCGTCGCTGCTCGGCCTGCTGCCGACCGTGCTGTTCTTCCTGGTCTTCCAGCGCACCCTGTCCCGCGGCCTGACCGCGGGCGCGCTCAAGTAGAGGTGAGATGTGAAGTTCAGTGACGGCTACTGGATGATGCGCGCGGGCGTGCACGCGGTGCACCCCGTCGAGGTGCTCGACTGCACGGGGGACGGGCCGGGCCCGCTCGTCGTGCACGCGCCTGTCCGGCGGATCCGGCACCGGGGGGACCTGCTGAGGGGGCCGCTGGTCACGTTCGAGTGCACGGCCCCGATGGCGGACGTGGTCGGCGTGACGATCACGCATTTCGCGGGGGAGGAGCCGCGCCGCCCGGAGTTCGAGCTGGCGGCCGACCCGCCGCCGGACGCGGCCGTCCGGGTGGACGGGGAGGAGGCCGCGCTGACCTCCGGCGCGCTGACCGTGCGGTTCGGGCGCGGTGAGGAGTGGGGCGTCGACTTCCTCGCGGGAGGGCGGCGGCTGACCGGGACCCGGCCGAAGGCCACGGCGCTGATCGAGACCGGCGACGGCCGCCACTACGTCCGCGAGCAGCTCGACCTGGGCGTGGGCCACTTCGTGTACGGGCTCGGCGAGCGGTTCGGGCCGCTGGTGAAGAACGGCCAGTCGGTCGACGTGTGGAACGCCGACGGCGGCACCGCCAGCGAGCAGGCGTACAAGAACGTGCCGTTCTTCCTCACCAACGCCGGCTACGGGGTGTTCGTCGACCATCCGGGCCGGGTGTCGTTCGAGGTGGCGTCGGAGGCGGTGGCGCGGGCGCAGTTCAGCGTCGAGGGCCGGTCGATGCGGTACTTCGTCATCTACGGGCCCACGCCGAGGGAGATCCTGCGCAAGTACACGGCGCTGACCGGGCGGCCCGCGCGGGTGCCGGACTGGTCGTACGGGCTGTGGCTGTCCACCTCGTTCACCACCTCCTACGACGAGGAGACCGTCACCTCGTTCATCGACGGGATGGCGGAGCGGGACCTGCCGCTCAGCGTGTTCCATTTCGACTGCTTCTGGATGCGCGAGTTCCAGTGGTGCGACTTCGAATGGGATCCGCGCGTCTTCCCCGATCCGCCCGCCATGCTGCGCCGCCTCAAGGAGAAGGGGCTGCGCATATCGCTCTGGATCAATCCGTACATCGCGCAGCGCGCGCCGCTGTTCGAGGAGGCGATGGCGCGCGGCTACCTGCTGAAACGCCCGAACGGCGACGTGTGGCAGTGGGATCTGTGGCAGCCGGGCCTCGCCGTCGTCGACTTCACCGACCCGGAGGCGCGCGAATGGTACGCCTCGAAACTCGACGCGCTGCTGGAAATGGGCGTCGACTGCTTCAAGACCGATTTCGGGGAACGGATCCCGACCGATGTCGTCTACCACGACGGCTCGGATCCCGAGCGCGCCCACAACTACTACACCTACCTCTACAACCGGACGGTCTTCGAGCTGCTGCGCAAGCGGCGCGGCGAGGACGAGGCCGTGGTGTTCGCCCGGTCGGCGACCGTGGGCGGGCAGCGGTTCCCGGTGCACTGGGGCGGCGACTGCGAGTCCACGTACGAGGCCATGGGGGAGAGCCTGCGCGGCGGCCTCTCCCTGGGGATGTCGGGGTTCGGCTACTGGAGCCATGACATCGGCGGCTTCGAGGGGACGCCGGACGCGGGGCTGTTCAAGCGCTGGATCGCGTTCGGGTTGCTGTCGTCGCACAGCCGGCTGCACGGCAGCCACTCGTACCGCGTGCCGTGGCTCTTCGACGAGGAGTCGGTGGACGTCCTCCGCCGCTTCACCCGCCTGAAGATGCGGCTGATGCCGTACCTGTCGGGCGCCGCGCGCCAGGCGTACGAGGAGGGCCTGCCGATGATGCGCGCGATGGTCCTCGCCTATCCGGACGACCCCGCGTGCACCCATCTGGAACGCCAGTACATGCTCGGCGATGACCTCCTGGTCGCGCCCGTGTTCTCCGATGACGGCGAGGTGGCGTACTACGTCCCCGAGGGCGTCTGGACGCACTACCTCACGGGCGAGCGCGTCACCGGGGGCCGCTGGATCCGGGAGCGGCACGGGTACGGCAGCGTGCCGCTGCTGGTCAGGCCCGGAGCGGTCGTCGCGGAGGGCGCTGTCGAGGACCGTCCCGACTACGACCACGCCGAGGACGTGACCCTGCGCGTGTACGAGCCGCCCGACGGCGCCGAGGTCACCACGCGGATCGGCGCGGCCGCGTTCACCGTCACCCGCTCGGGCTCGGTGGTGCGCGCGCGGGCGGAGGGCGCGGGCGCCTGGAACGTCCTGCTCGTCAACGCCGACCCTGCCGCGGTCACCGCCGAGGGCGGCACCGCGGCCCCGCACCGCCAGGGCGTGCTGATCCGCGCCACCGGACCGGAGATCACCGCCACCGTAGGAGGGAACGACCGATGACCGAGGGCTTCCTGTGGGGCGCGGCCACCGCCGCGTACCAGATCGAGGGGGCGGCCCAGGAGGACGGCCGCGCGCCCTCCATCTGGGACGCCTTCAGCCATACCCCCGGGCGCACGCTGAACGGCGACACCGGCGACGTGGCCACCGACCACTACCACCGCTGGCGCGAGGACATCGCGGCCATGGCGGAGATGGGGATCGGCGCGTACCGCTTCTCGATCTCCTGGCCGCGCGTGTGGTCGGGCGGCGCGTTCAACCGCAAGGGCGTGGACTTCTACTCGCGCCTGGTGGACGCGCTCCTGGAGGCCGGGATCGCGCCCGTCGCGACCCTCTACCACTGGGATCTGCCGCAGGAGCTGGAGGACCTCGGCGGCTGGCCCACGCGCGACACCGCGTCCTATTTCGCGGAGTATGCGGCTTACATGGGGCGCGCTCTGGGCGACCGCGTGCACACCTGGACGACGCTGAACGAGCCGTGGTGCTCGGCGTTCCTCGGCTACGCCGCCGGGGTGCACGCGCCCGGCCGCACCGACCCGGTGGACGCGCTGAAGGCCGCCCACCACCTCAACCTCGCGCACGGCCTCGCCTCCCGCGTCCTCCGCGCGGCCGCGGCGCCGTCCGCGCGGCACTCGATCACCCTCAACCTGCACCACCTGCGCGGCGAGGCCGAGGCGGTACGGCGGGTCGACGCCGTGTCCAACCGCGTCTTTCTCGATCCCCTCCTCGGCCGCGGCTACCCGGCCGACCTCCTGGCGGACACCGCCGCGCTCACCGACTGGTCGTTCGTGCGGGACGGCGACGAGGAGACGATCGCCGCGCCGCTGGACGTCCTCGGCGTCAACTACTACTCGCCCACCCTCGTCCGCACCTGGGACGGCGTCTCGTCCCGCGTCCACGCCGACGGGCACAAGGAGGGGGCGGCGACGCCGTTCGTGGGGTGCGAGGGCGTGGAGTTCGTCGAGCAGCCCGGCCCGTACACGGCGATGGGCTGGCCGGTGGACGCGACCGGCCTGGAGGAGATGCTGCTCGCCCTGCACCGCGACCACCCCGGCGTACCGCTGATGATCACGGAGAACGGTGCCGCGTTCGACGACGAGGTGGACGCCGGCGGCCGGATCCGCGACGAGCGCCGCGTCTCCTACCTGCGCGACCATCTGGCGGCGATGCGGCGGGCGATGGCGGCGGGCGCGGACGTGCGCGGCTACTTCGCCTGGTCGCTGCTCGACAACTTCGAGTGGGCGTACGGCTACGACCGCCGGTTCGGGCTGATCCACGTCGACTACCCGACCGGCGAGCGCCGCTGGAAGGACAGCGCGTACTGGTACAAGGAGCACATCTCCGGCGGCGATCCGCGTTGACCCGGCCGGGCGCCGCGGCGGCGGCGCCGCTCACTTATCATCGCGGGATTCGAACCGCTTCACCGACGGGAACGGATACGCCTGGTGGTCAAGATCACTGATGTGGCGCGGCATGCCGGGGTCTCCCCGAGCACGGTCTCGTACGTGCTCAGCGGCAAGCGGTCGATCTCGGTGGAGACCCGCGAGCGGGTGCTGGCCAGCATCGCCCACCTGGGCTACCGCCCGCACGCGGGCGCCCGCGCGCTGGCCAGCAGCCGGTCGAACGTGCTGGCGCTGATGGTGCCGCTGCGCAGCGGCATCCACGTGCCGGTCGTGATGCAGATCGCGGTCGCCGCCGTGACCGCCGCCCGCCGGTACGACCACGACGTGCTGCTCCTGACGCAGGAGGAGGGCGTGGAGGGGCTGCGCCGGGTCGCCGACAGCGCGCTCGTCGACGCGCTGATCGTGATGGACGTCCAGCTGCGCGACCCCCGGCTGCCGCTGCTGCGCGGGCTCGGCCGGCCCAGCGTGCTGATCGGCTTCCCGGCCGACGCCGACGATCTGACCTGCATCGACCTGGACTTCCGTGCCGCCGGTGAGGCGTGCGCCGACCACCTGGCGGGGCTCGGGCACCGCTCGGTCGCGCTGATCGGCTCCCCGCCCGAGGTGTACGAGCGGCAGACCGGCTACGCGCAGCGGGTCGCCGAGGGCTTCCGCGCGGCGGTGCGGCGGCACGGCATGGACGGCGGGGTCCACCCCTGCGAGGCGGGCGCCGAGGCCGCCCGCGCCCTGGTCGCCCGGCTGCTGGCCGAACAGCCCGGCCTGTCCGGCGTCATGGTGCACAACGAGGCCGTCATGGAGCCGGTGATCCGCGCGTTCCGCGCGGCCGGGCGGCGCGTCCCCGGCGACCTGTCGGTGGTCGCGATCTGCCCGGACGAGCTGGCCGAGCGCGCCGACCCGCCGCTGACGTCGGTCGCCGTCCCGGCCGAGGAGGTCGGCCGGCGCGCGGTCGAGCTGCTGATGGCCAAGCTCGCCGGGGAGGCCGTTCCCGCCGCGACGCTGCTGCCGCCGCGGCTGACGCCGCGCGGCAGCGACCGCTGACCCGGCCCGGCGCCTCCCGTTCAGGCGAAGCGGCGCCGGTGCAGCTCGCGCATCCGGTCGCCGAGCTCCGGGACGGGGCCCTCGACGGTCACGCCGGGGGCCACGTCCTGGGCCGGGATCGCCCGCACCGGTCCCGGCGCGACCCCGAACTCGGCCAGCCACGCCGCCAGCTGGGCCGAGGACGCCGCGTACACGATCCGGCCCAGCCCGACCCAGCCGTGCGCCGCGGAGCACATCGGGCAGTGCTCGCCCGAGGTGTAGACGGTGGCCGCCGCGCGCTCGGCGGCGGTCATGTTCGCCGCCGCCCACCGCGCCAGCTCGAACTCGGGATGCGCGGTCTGGTCGCCCTTGGAGACGGTCCGGTTGTGGTCCTCGGCCAGCACGGTCCCGTCCCCGCCGACCAGCACCGACCCGAACGGCTCCTCGCCCGCGTCCAGGGCCTGCTCGGCCAGCTCGGCGCACCGCTCCAGATGCCGTATCCCCGCCTCATCGATCATGCTTAGGGAGTACCACACCCGCGCGGCGCTGTACATTTCCCGGTGTGCTGGACAGCCGGGCGGCCGAGGACCTGTACGCGGCGTTCGCGGACGTGCCCCGCCCCGCGAGGCTGGAGGGCTGCCCGTGCTGCGTGGAGCCGGGCGAGGGCCGGGCGCTGCTCGACCGCCCGCTGCGCGACCTCACCGCCGAGGACCTGGCCCGGTACGGGGCGAAGGCGCTGAACACATGGGCGGGCGAGGAGGAGTTCCGCTACTTCGCGCCGCGGCTGCTGGAGCTGGCCGCCGCCGGCGCGTTCGCGGTGCTCGACCCCGAGATCGTCTTCATCAAGCTCGCCCGTGCCGGGTGGGCGGAGTGGCCGCAGCGGGACGCGGTGGAGGGGTTCCTGGGCGCGTTCTGGACGCGGACGCTGGAGAGCCACCCGTCCCGTCCCGCGATCGGCACGGCGCTCTGCGCCCTCGGCGGCGCCGCCGGCGCCGCCGGCGAGATGGCCCCCTACCTGGACGAATGGGGACGGCTGGCGTCGGAGGCGGCCATCCGGCAGTTGCACGAGTTCGCCGTCGAGGAGCTGGCCTGGCGCCGGGGGACGCCGCTGCTGCGCAACGCGTACTGGGACACCTCGGGCGCCCCGTACCGCGAGGTCCTCGGCTGGCTGACCGGGGGACCGGCGGCGGAGGCGGTCCGGGTCGCGTTCGAGCGCGCCGGCCGCGAGGATGTCCTCGAACTGCTCGCCGACCTCGAGAACCGGTGCCGATGACCATCCTGACCAGGCGCGACCTCAACCGCGCCACGCTGGCGCGGCAGCTGCTCCTCGACCGCGCCCGGATGCCCGTCCTCGACGCCGTCGAGCACCTCGCCGGGCTCCAGGCGCAGACGCCGCACTCCTGGTACCTGGGCTTCGCCTCGCGGCTGGCGGACGTGCGCCCCGAGCAGGTCGCGGAGCTGCTCGACCGGCGGGAGATCGTGCGGATCGCGCTGATGCGCGGCACGATCCACCTGGTCAGCGCCCGCGACTGCCGCTGGATGCGGCCGCTGGTGCAGCCCGTCCTGGACCGGGACCTGCGCTCCAACTCCACCCACACCAGGCCGATCGAGGGCCTGGACCTGGACGAGCTGGCGGACGCCGCCCGCCCGATCCTGGAGGAACGGCCCCGCACGTCCAAGGAGCTGGGCGCGTTGCTCGCCGAGCACGGCGCGGCGGCGGGCTGGGGCGAGCGCGCCCCCGCCTCGCTGGCGTACGCGGCGCGCAACCGGATGGCGCTCGTGCAGGTCCCGCCGCGCGGCCTCTGGGGCCGGAGCGGGCCGATCGCGCACACGACCGCCGAGTCGTGGCTGGGCGCGCCCCTCGCCGGCGACGCCTCGCCGGAGGACCTGGTGCTGCGCTACCTGGCGGCGTTCGGCCCGGCCACGGTGAAGGACGTGCAGGCGTGGTCGGGGCTGACCCGGCTGCGGGAGGTCGTGGACCGGCTGCGGCCGCGGCTGGCCGCGTTCACCGGCGAGGACGGGCAGGAGCTGTTCGACCTGCCGGACGCGCCGCGCCCCGGCGGCGACGCGCCGGCGCCGCCGCGGCTGCTGTACGACTTCGACAACCTGCTGCTCTCGCACGCCGACCGGAGCAGGTTCGTGACCGCGGAGCACCTGGCGCGGGGCTACGCGACGCGCCGGCCGGTGCCCGGGTGGGTGCTGGTGGACGGCTTCACCGGCGGCGAGTGGGAGATCGCGCGGGAGCGGGACGCGGCCGTCCTCACGATCCGGACGTTCGCGCCGCCGCCGGAGGGCCTCGCCGAGGAGGGCGAGCGGCTCCTGGCGTTCGCCCACGCGGACGCCGCGCGCCGCGACGTCCGCGTGGAGCGCCTCAGAACGCCACCGTGACCTCGGGCGTGACGGTCGGGGAGCACAGGACGCCGTCGAACGCGTCGGCGACCGGCATCTCCATCTCGGCGCTCTGGCTGCGGATCCGGCCGGGGAACGGACCGCCCGCGAAGGGCCGCAGATCGGTCAGCGTGATCGCCTCACCCAGCCCGGCCCCGATGAGCGCGCCCTCGACGCCGCCCGGCCCGGGCGGGTCCACCGGCGTGTCGACGACGGAGAAGCCGGTCCCGGGGGTGCCGTCGGGCTCCATCTCCGGGACGCTCCCGGCGGTGTGCGTCAGCGCCAGCGCGCGGTAGTCCGCTCCCAGCTCGCGGGCCAGGTAGTGGCCCATCGGGTACGCGAACGGCTCGCCGCCGTACAGGATCGGCGTCTTCTGGATGTGGTTGTTGTGGGCGGCCAGCACGAACCGGGTGCCGGGCGCGGCGCGTTCCATGTGCCAGCGCATCGTGGCGGACATGAACCGCTCCCGCACGGAGGTGTCCAGCGGCAGCCCGCCGCCGGCGAACAGCGCGCTCATCGCCCCGAACATGTAGTCGGTGTGGCAGGCCGCCTCGATGTCGCGCAGGGCCGTGTCGTAGCGGTCCCGGCCGCCTCTGGCGACGTAGTGCGGCTCCAGGGCGCGCGCCCGCAGCAGCAGCCGGGCCAGCGCGGCGGTGAGCGCGTCCTGGTCGGCCCGTTCCATCTCGCCCCAGCCGGGCCCCGCCAGCGCCATCGAGGCCCCGTCGAACCGGCCGGAGATGGTCAGCGCCGTCTCGACCAGGGGGACGGCGTCGGGGTCGACCTCGCGGAGGTAGTCCGCGACCGGCTCCAGGACGGGGCGCAGCGTGCCGCCCGCCTGCGGGACGTCGATCCCCGCGAACTCCACGGGATGGTCGCCGGTCTCGTTGTGGCGGCGCAGCCAGCGGGCCATGTCGCCGGTGACGCCGGAGAACGTGGTCCCGTGCATGCCGGGCAGTTCGGTCTCGCCGCCCGTACCGGCCAGCCAGCGGGCGAGCGCCCGGCCCTCGGCGAACCCGAACTCGAAGGCCAGCACGGTGAACCCGCAGCGTTCGGCCAGGAACCGCACGATCCGCTGCCGCGCGGTCGTGAACTCGCGGACGAAGTGGCAGCCCTCGCCCACGGCGACGACGCGCGCGTCCCCGACGATCTCGCGCAGCGGCTCCAGGTCGGCGGGCGGCGCGTCCGGGTCGAGGGTGTCCAGGACGGCGGTGTGCTCGCGGAGGTCACGCACTGTCATGATCCGTACCGTATCCCGCCGCGGGCCCTGTGCCGGGCCGGGCGGGCGCCGGGTCAGCGGGTCCGGTCGCCGCGCAGGACGCGCTGGACCAGGTCGTCGCGGAGCTGGCCGTAGCCCGTCTCGGCCCAGATGTCGTCCTCGGCCTCGAAGTACGGGACGGTGCGGCCGCCGGCGCGGGCGGCGAGGACCTCGGGCGTGCGGTGCGCGCGGACGGCCTTCGCGCAGTCCGCGCAGGTGCGCACGCGCAGCCTGTCGCGCTGGCCGAGCGGGCGCCAGTCGACGGCCACCGCAGCGTCGCCGTGCAGCGGGTTGAAGAAGCACAGCGGGCTGGGCGGGATCTCCTTGCCGCCGCCCGCGACGGACCGCGCGGAGGCGAGCGCGTCGCGGCCGCGGTCGACGAGGACGAGCACGCCGGCCAGGTCGGGGACGCCCGCCGCGGAGTCGAGCACCTTGCCGGCGGCCTGGTAGGCGTCCAGGGCGCGGGTCATGGCGGCGTGCGCGGCGGGGCGCGAGGTGTCGACGTCGGTCGCGTCCAGCAGCTCGCCGAACGTCACGACCTCGTGCGCCGCCTGCTCGCGGAGTCCGTCCTCGTCGGCGCGGGCGGCGGTGGCGAGGACCGTGCGGGGGAGCAGGAGCGGGTCGCCGGCGCGCTCCACCGCGGCGACCCGGCGGCGGCGCCAGACCAGCAGGCCCGCGACGGCCGCCGCAACCGCGGCGCCGGCGCCCGCCAGCGGCAGCACGGGCACCCCGCCCTCCTCCTCCGCCGCCGGCCGGGCGGCCGGGCTGGCGGAGGCGCGCGGGGTGGGACGCTTCAGGTGCGCGGTGGCCCTGTCGTACTCGGCCTCGCCGTCGCCGGCGGCGATCAGGTCGACGGCGCGCAGCAGCCGGTCGGCCAGCGTCGCGTCCTTCAGTTCGTCCAGGAAGAACGGCACCTGGGCGGCGTAGCGCGTGTTCCGCCGGGACTCCTCCGTGCCGCCCCACTGCCGGGCCGCCAGCTGGCCGGCGAAGTCGTCCAGCGTGAGGTACGCGCCGTCGCGGCGCAGCCGGTCGTGCACGACGGTGGCGAGCTGGTCCGGGTCGTCCCAGGTGCCGCCCTTCACCAGCGGGACGGCCACGATGAAGATCGGGATCGGCGACCGGCGCATCCGGGCCAGCAGCTCCGACCGCTTGGCCGGCGGGACGGCCGAGGCGAGCGAGCGGTCGACGTGGATCGGCGACCGGCGCAGCGCGGCGGCGATCCGCTGCCCGGGGGAGGGGGCGAGGAACGGTTCACGTGACACCGAGGGACTCCAGCACGTCCGAGGGGATGTCGGCCCGCCGGGACCCGAAGCCCCCGCGCTCCCAGCGGCCCGGTACGTCATGGTGGGGCCGGCCGTCGGGCACCCGCAGCAGCCGCGCGTTCCACGGGCCCCGCGCGCAGCCGGCGCAGACGGGCCGCTTGTTCAGGCCGCCGAGCTTGCGCCGCGCCGTGGACGGGCCGTGCAGCGGGTTGACGTAGCAGGGCGCGGCGGGCCTGTCCTCGGTGAGCGCGGCCCGCCCCTGCCGGACCAGCACGATCACCCCGACCAGGTCGAGCGCGGCGTCCGCGCTCTTGCGGTCCGGGTCCGGGCCCACCTCGTCGAACAGGATCCGGGCGGCGTCGTACGCGCGCAGCGAGTAGCTCCGGTCGGGGGCGAGCTCCTGGGAGAAGACCGCCAGCTCCTTCCCGGCCTGGGAGTGCAGCCGGCGTACGGAGGGCTTGGCGCGCGCGTGCCCCCGGAGCGCGCGCGGTATGCGGGTGACCAGCAGGTACGCGCCGTACAGCAGCAGCGTCAGGAGCGGCCCCAGCACCAGCAGGCCGGTGAGGAGCGGCCCCCAGAAGGCGGCCTCCAGCGGCGGCCGGGCGTCCTCCTGGCCGATCGGCGGCACGCTCAGCGGCGGGTGCGGATCGGCGGGCGGACTCGCCGGGGAGCTCTCGACGATGGCGAGCAGCCGGTCCACCCGCGCCGGCAGGTCGGCGAACGGCCGGTCGCGGTCGGCGCCCTGGCGCACGGAGGTCGGGAACAGGCTGTAGTCGGAGACCCGCCGCCGGGGGACGCCGAACCCCTCGGTGTCGAGCCCGGCGCGGGCGTCGGCGAGGACGTAGAGGCCGTCCCGCCCGATCCGCTCGCGCAGCGCGAACAGCAGCGTCTCGGCCCGCCCGTACGACTCCGCCTCCATGCCGTTGGGGATCACGGCGACGTAGACGGGCAGGCCGAGGGTCCCGGACGCCCGCCTCATCGCGGCCTTGATCCGCGACCGGTCGGCCCGGCCGAGCCCGTCGGCGAGGTCCATGTCGACGTACAGCGGGTCCTTGGCGAGCGCGGCCGAGACCCGGTCCAGCCGGTCCGGGGGCGCGGCGGCGTGCGCGAGCGGCGCCGGCAGGACGAGGGCCAGCGCGGCCACGAGCGCGGCGAGGATCCTCATCGGCGGGCCTTCCGCCGCCGCGCGACCAGGACGGCGGCCAGCGCGGCGGCCGTGAGGAGCGCGCCGGCCGCGGTGCCGCCGCCCATCGCGAGCATCTCCTTGCGGTCGCGCTCGGCGGACCGGTCGCGGTAGGGCGGCGCCGGCGGTGGCGAGCGCCGCTCCTCGATCCGCTTCGCGACGTCGGGGGCGGTCAGGATCTCCACGAACCGTTCCACGTGCGCGACGACGCCCGCGTCGGAGGGCAGCTCCAGCCGCGCGGTGAGCCAGGCGCGCTCGGCCGGCAGCGAGCCGCCGTACTGCCTGGCCTCGCCGCTGCCCCGGTGGTCGGTGACGATGTAGAGGCCGTCCTTGCGCAGCCGGTCGTGCAGCAGGGGGATCAGGGTGTCCCGGTCGGGGATCGTGGAGATCGGCAGCAGACCGGGGCCGACCACGACGTACGCGGGCACGTCCAGCCGCGCGAGCAGCGCGCGGATCCGCGCCGCCGCGTCCGGCGGGACCGTGCGCGGGGCGTGGTCGGTGATCTGGATCGGGTCGCGGGCCAGGCGCCGGGCCAGCAGGTCGGCCCGGCCCGGAGGTTCGGGCGCGGCCGCGTGCGCGGCGCTCGCTCCCGGCGGGACCGGTGCCAGCGATACCGGTCCCAGCAAA
This sequence comes from Spirillospora sp. NPDC029432, assembly GCF_040703975.1. Classification (NCBI taxonomy): domain Bacteria; kingdom Bacillati; phylum Actinomycetota; class Actinomycetes; order Streptosporangiales; family Thermomonosporaceae; genus Spirillospora; species Spirillospora sp. NPDC029432. Next base: position 17,203 of record NZ_JBEZWH010000071.1, on the reverse strand, counting down.
AGGGACATGACACCAAAGAGGAGGAGCAACCGCACGCGCGGAGTCTACAAGGCGCGCTGCCTCCCGCCGTGCCGCTCCTCGTCCCGCCGGTACGCGGCGGTGAGCTGCGCCTCGGCGTCGTCGAAGTACGACAGCAGCTCGCGCTCCGCGGCCGCGGTCTCGCCGCGCCTCATCAGCTCGGTCAGCAGCCGGTTGCGCACCAGGTACGGCTCGTGGAACTCGCGCGGCGAGCCCATCTCGTGGAACACCAGCCGCAGCTCGGCGAGGAGGTTGCGCATCACCTCGTCCACCCGGGGGCTGCCGCACAGGGCGCCGATCGCCTGGTGGAAGCGGATGTCGGCGGTGCCCACCCCGGGCCAGTGCCCGGCGGCGGCGGCGCGCTCGCCCTCGGCGACGGCGGCGTCCAGCCGGTCCAGCGCGCCGGGCCCGGCGGCCGCGGACTCCCGCACGCCCGCGCACTCCAGGATGCGCCGCACCCGGTAGAGGTCGGCGAGGTCGGCGGCGGTGAGCCGGCGGACGAACACGCCGCTGTTGAAGCGGTGCTCCAGCAGCCGTTCCTGGACCAGCAGCCGGAACGCCTCGCGCAGCGTGTTCCGCGAGACCCCGGCGGCCCGGCACAGCTCGGCCTCGGGCAGCCGCTCGCCGGGCTGCAGCAGCCCGTCGGTGATCTGCTCGCGCAGCAGCCCGGCGACGCGGGCGGCGGTGCTCGACCTGTCGAGATCGCCGCGGGCCGCCTCGATCCGGCTGATCCAGGTCTCCTGCGCGGACATCGACGTCCCTTCGGCTCGGGGGGAGGGGATGAGGGGATGAGGGGAATGAGGGGAAACACGACCGTGACGCCAGCGTATCGCTGAATTCATCAACTTGGGGATTGCTGGATTGTTGAACAATCCTTACCCTACTGGAAACGCGTACCCTCCAGGGGAGACCGACCATGACCGAACACGTCACGCTCGACAAGGGCGGGACGCCGCCGTCGGCACCGCGCCGCGGCGCGCTCCTCGGCGCGATGTTCCTGATGGCGACCAGCGCCATCGGCCCCGGCTTCATCACCCAGACGACCGTCTTCACCGCCCAGCTCGGCGCCGCGATGGCGTTCGCCATCCTGGTGTCGGTCCTGGTCGACATCGCGATCCAGCTGAACGTGTGGCGGGTGATCGGCGTCGCCGGCCGCCGCGCCCAGGACCTGGGCAACAGCGTGCTGCCCGGGGCCGGCTACGCGCTGGCGGCCCTGGACGTCTTCGGCGGGATCATCTTCAACATCGGCAACATCGCCGGCACCGCGCTCGGCCTCAACGCCCTGCTCGGCCTGGACGTCAAGATCGGTGGAACGATCTCCGCCCTGATCGCCATCGGGATCTTCCTGAGCAAGCGGGCCGGCGTCGCGATGGACCGGATCGTGGTCGCCCTCGGCTTCCTCATGATCGTGATGACCCTGTACGTCGCGATCGTCTCCTCGCCGCCGATCGGCGACGCGCTCGTCCAGACGGTGGCGCCCGAAGAGGTGCGGTTCCTGGTCATCACCACCCTCATCGGCGGCACGGTCGGCGGCTACATCACCTACGCCGGCGCCCACCGCATGATCGAGTCCGGGCTGACCGGCCCGGAGAACGTCAAGGGCATCACCCGCAGCTCGATCACCGGCATCCTGGTCACCGCCCTGATGCGCGCGCTGCTCTTCCTGGCCGTCCTCGGCGTGGTGGCCGGCGGCGCCAAGCTGGCCGCCGAGAACCCCGCCCCCTCCGCGTTCGAGCACGCCGCCGGCGAGGCCGGCCTGCGGATCTTCGGCCTGATCATGTGGTCCGCCGCGATCACCTCGGTGATCGGCGCCTCGTACACCTCGGTGTCGTTCCTGGTGTCGTTCCACTCCTGGATCGAGCGCAACCGCAACTGGCTGGTGGTCGCGTTCATCGCGCTGTCCACCGTCCTCTACCTGTCGCTGGGCACCACCCCGGTCGACCTGCTGATCCTCGCCGGCGCCCTGAACGGGCTGATCCTCCCGTTCGGCCTCGGCCTCCTGATGTGGATCGCCGCCCGCCGCCGCGACCTGCTCGGCGGCTACCGGTACCCGGCCTGGCTGCTGGTACTGGGCGCCGCCGCCTGGGTACTGACGCTGTACCTGGGCTGGAACTCCCTGACCGGAATCGCCGATCTCTGGAACTGAGGTGACCATGGCCGAACGGCCGATCGACCCGGCCGGCCTCACCCCGGAACAGGCCAGGAGCCTGTTCCGGGCGGGCCTCCGGGTGCCCACCGCGGGCTGGTGCGCCGGGAGCACCCAGGCCAACCTGATCGCGGTGCCGCGCGAGCACGCGTACGACTTCCTGCTCTTCTCCCAGCGCAACCCCAAGCCGTGCCCAGTGCTGGACGTGACCGAGCCGGGGCAGACGTCCGCCGCCCTGTTCGGCGGCGACCTCCGCACCGACCTGCCGGGCTACGTCGTCTACGAGCACGGCGAGCCGGTCGCCGAGGTGAACGACGCCACCGAGTACTGGCGCGACGACCTGGTCGCGTTCCTCATCGGGTGCAGCTTCACCTTCGAGGCCGCCCTCCAGGAGGCGGGCGTCCCGGTCCGGCACATCGAGCAGGACCGCAACGTCCCGATGTACCGGACGGGCCGCTCCTGCCGCCGGGCCGGCGACATCGGCGGCCCCCTGGTGGTCTCCATGCGCCCGGTCCCGGCCGAGCAGGTCGCCGACGCCGTCCGGGTGACCTCCCGCTACCCGGCCGTCCACGGCGCGCCCGTCCACATCGGCGACCCCGCCGAACTCGGCATCGCCGACCTGGACGCCCCCGACTTCGGCGACCCGGTCGACGTCCGCCTGGGCGAGATCCCCGTCTTCTGGGCGTGCGGCGTCACCCCGCAGGCCGCCGTGATGGCGTCCCGCCCGAAGTTCGCCATCGGGCACGCCCCCGGCCACATGGCCATCACCGACGCGCGCGACTCCGACTACCTCGTTCCCTGATCGCCGGCCGCGGTTCTGTGGTGGTATTGGAGGGCTGATCGTTTGCCGTCCCGTGACGGCGGCTCACCACGGGACGACGGGAGCGCCCATGGACCCCCTCCGGCCCGCCGACCCGCGCATGATCGGCCGGTACACCCTGACCGGCCGGCTCGGCGCGGGCGGCATGGGGCAGGTGTACCACGGCCACTCGCCGGGCGGCCGGCCCGTCGCGGTGAAGCTCATCCGCGCCGAGTACGGCGCGGACGCCCAGTTCCGGCGCCGGTTCGCCCGCGAGGTCGAGGCCGCCAAGCGGGTCGGCGGCTTCTACACCGCCCAGGTCGTCGACGCCGACCCCGACGCCGAGACCCCCTGGCTGGTCACCGCCTACGTGCCCGGCCCGTCCCTGCTGGACGCGGTCAACGAGCACGGGCCACTCCCGCCCGACGCCGTCCGGACCCTGGGGGCGGCCCTGGTCGAGGGGCTCATCGCCGTCCACGACTGCAACCTGGTGCACCGCGACCTGAAGCCCGGCAACGTCATCATGGGCCCGGACGGCCCGCGCCTGATCGACTTCGGCATCGCCCGCGCCCTGGACGCCACCTCCACCACCGTGACCCGCGGCGTGCTGGGGACGCCCGCGTACATGTCGCCCGAGCAGGCCCGCGGCGACAGCGCCGGGCCGCCCTCGGACGTCTTCTCGCTCGGCTCGGTGCTGGCCTTCGCCGCCACCGGCGCCGCCCCGTTCGGCCACGACTCGCTGGCCTCGATCGTCTACCGCGTCGTCCACGGCGAGCCCGACCTCGGCGCCGTCCCGGCGGAACTGCGCCCCCTGATCGCCCGCTGCCTGGAGAAGAACCCCGCGGGCCGCCCGAGCACCCACCAGCTGCTCGCCATGCTCGCCCCGCCCCCCGCCGGATCCGCGACGCCCCCGCCGGCCCCGCCGCGCACCGAGCGCCCCGAGCGCCCCGCCACCCTCCCGGTGGACGTGCCGACCACGCCGCCGCGGCGGCCGGACCCGCCCCGACCCGAACCGGACTCCGCGGAGCCGGCGGCCACCTGGCGGGTCTCCGGGCGGCGCCAGCTCTGGCATGTGGACTCCCTGCTGTTCCTGGCGCTGATCTGGGCGGTGCCCGGAACCATCGCGGCGGCGAACATCCTGGGCGGGCCCATCCCGACCGGGCTGTGGGTGCTCGCGGCCGTGCTCGGCGGCCTGGGCCTGCTCGTGCTGTGGGCCTTGTCGCTCACGAACGAGGAACTGGTCATCGATCAGCAGGGGATCGCCCGGCGGATGGGGGAGAAGGGCGCGTACCTGCCGTGGGACGAGATCGAGCGGCTCACGTTCCGCGACCACCGGCCCGGCAGGCCGCGCTGGAGATCGCACGAGTACGTCGCGGCGGTGCCGAAACAGGCCCCGCCACCGGAGGACAAGATCAGGAAGGAGCTGCGCTGGCGGAAGACGACCGGCGACTTCCGCATGATCGACATGGCGCTGCTGCCGGGACGCCCCCACCACGAGATCGCCGCCGCGGTCGCCCGCTTCAGCTCCGGCCGGCTGGCCCTGGAGGTCCCCGGCCGGCCGCAGGACCCGGGGATCAAGGCGGGCTGAGCGGGGCGGCGAAGGACCACCCCTTCTCCAGCAGCGCCTCGACCGCCTCCACGGCCGCGCCCAGGCGCGCCTCGTGCGGCCCGGTCACCGTGACGTGGGGGAGACCCCGGCGCTCCAGCTCCTCCCGGAAGCGTCCGTGCATCCGAAGACGCACGGACTCGCCGTCGCGCCAGCCGTCCTGCTCGAACGGCACGCCCGCCGGATCGGTGAGGATCCACAGATGGTGGCGGCCGGTATGGCGCCGGAACGTCCCGGGCGCCGGCTCGCCCAGGTAGCGCTCGTACCAGAGGGCCGTCGCGAACGCGTCGGTGTCGCACACCAGCACGGGCGAGCCCGCCCGGGCGGCCGCCTCCTCCAGCGCGAGATGGCGCTCGGCGATCAGCGCGAAGTCGCGGGGCTCCCAGACGAGGTCGTCGAGCCACAGCGAAGGGTCGCCCGCCGCCCGCCGGGCGGCGGCGAGCTTCTCCTCGGTGTACGTGCGGCCGTACTCGGGCACGTACCGCGTCTCCGGCCAGCGCCCGCCGAAATGCCCCGCGAGGGCCCTGGCCAGCGTCGTCGTCCCGGTGGACTCGGCACCGACGACCACGACCCGGCGCGCCAGGTACCCGCGGACCGGGGGCGACAGCCACTCCCAGTTGGCGGCCGGGTCCGCACGCACGGCGGTGCCGCTGACGGGAAAGCGCTCCCGCGGCGGATCCACCGGCACGTGCACGGCCGCGAAACGGCGAGCCAGCTCGGGCCCGTACGCCTCAGCGGAGAAGACCGCGTCGACAGGCGCGGAGAGCCCGGACCGGAACGCGGCGACATGAGCGTCCCAGGCATCACCGGACCCATAGTCGATCTCGTGGTCGTCAGCGGTCGGTGTCCTTTGGGTGGCGGGGCGAGGCGTAGACGATCCAGACGGTGCGGTCCGCATCGTTGATCACATAGCGGACGCGGCCACCGCTGGTGACTTCGTACTCCCACTGCTCCAGGTTCAGGCCGTTGTGCCGGTGCGTCCCGAGGTCGCCGCGCAGCCGGTGCTGGCGATCGTGGTTGGCGTGAGAGCGCGGTTCGTGGCGCAGAGCCTCCAGGCAGCGCCTGGTGTTCCCCAGGGCGAGGCGGCAGAGTTCCTCCCAGCCGCGTACGGCGTCGCCGGTCCCGAAACGGACGTCCCACCCTGCGGCCAGTGGGGGGACGGTGACCCTGTCTCCCCGTTTGGGGCTCATGGGGCGACGTCCACGGGGCCGAAGTCTCCGGTGGTGGGGCGCGTGGCCTCTTCGAGTTGCTCGGGGTCGGCCTTGATGCGGGCCGTGGCCCGCCAGCCGATGATGACCTCGTGCATCGAAGTGCCGAGATCGAGCTCGGCCGCGTCCGAGAGGGCGTTGACCAGCTCCACGGTGAACGCGCGCACCTCGTCGGTGCTGAGGTGGCGCACCCAGGGGAACACCTCCGGCATCGCGCGCAGGAGATCGCGGGCGCCGGGGTCGTGCTTCAGCAAGGCGAGGAAGAGCCTGGAGGCGGTCGCCAGGTTCTCGTCCCGCCGCTCCTCGCGGTCGGCGGCCGTGAGGTAGAAGTCGGGAGCGTCACGGTGGGTGATGCGGACCCGTCCCAGGCGGGCCGCCCGCTCGGCCACGGCACGGGGATTGCGGGAGAGGTCGGAGAAGGTCACGGCGTCCGGACCGGCGGTGCTCATGGCCCCAGCGTATCCGACCACGTTCTGAATTCATTCTGATCAGGCGCTCTCGCGGACGACCAGGTGGGGTTGGAGGATGACGACCGGGTCGGGGACGGACTCGCCCTGGATGCGGGAGATCAGGAGGCGGGCCATCTGGCGGCCCATCTCCTCGACCGACTGGTGGACGGTCGTCAGCGGCGGGTCGGCGACCGGGGCGCTGGCCGAGTCCTCGAAGCCGATCACGGCCACGTCCTCCGGGATGCGGCGGCCGCGCTTCTTCAGGACGCGCATCGCGCCGAGGGCCATCGGGTCGTCGGCGGCGAAGAGGGCGTCCATGTCCGGCTCGCGGTCCAGGAGCTCCTGGGCCGCCTCGACGCCGCTGGCCTCGCTGAAGTCGCCGTACACCACCAGCTCCGGCAGCCCGGCCGCGGCCAGCGCCTCCCGGTAGCCGGTGAGGCGGTCCACGCCCACGCCCATGTCCTGCGGGCCGGCGATCGTGGCGATCCGCCGCCGGCCCTGGCCCAGCAGGTGCTCGACCGCCTGCCGGGCGCCGTCGCGGTTGTCGACGTCCACGTACGAGACGGGGGTGAGCCCGACCGGGCGGCCGCCGAGCACCGTCGGCACGCCGCCCGCCTCCAGCTTGGCCGGCAGCGGATCGTCGCCGTGCAGCGAGGTCAGCAGTACCCCGTCCACGTGCTGCCCGGTCAGGTAGCTCTCCAGCCGCGCGTACTCCTCCGGGGACTGGGCCAGGGCGAGCAGCAGCTGGAGCCCGGTGTCGCTGAGCTCCGAGCTGATCCCGCGGATGATGCCCGCGAAGAACGGCTCGTCGAACACCCGCTGCTCGGACTCGGCCACCACCAGCGCCACCGTGTCGGTACGCCGGGTCACCAGCGTCCGCGCGGCCCGGTTGGGGACGTACCCCAGCTCATCGATCGCCCGCAGCACGGCCTCGCGCGACTCCGGGCTCACCCGCGGCGAACCGTTGATCACCCGCGAGACCGTGCCCCGCCCGACGCCCGCCCGGGCCGCCACCTCTTCGAGGGTGGGGCGCTCCGCGGAGCGCCTCACCTGCGTCGCCTCTTCATCCGGCCCCTTCTCCACCCCGCGACGGTTCAGCCGTGATCCGGCAGTCCGCCGCGCCGGATCACGCCCGCGTACCAGCGTGCGCTGTCCTTGGGCACCCGGCGCTGGGTCGCGTAGTCGACGTGCACCAGCCCGAACCGCTTCGAGTAGCCCCAGGACCACTCGAAATTATCCAGCAGCGACCACGTGAAGTAGCCGCGAAGCGGTACGCCGTCGGCGATGGCCCCGTGCGAGGCGCGCAGGTGCGCGTCGATGTACGCGATGCGGTCGGCGTCGTGGACGGTGTCCTCGCCGTTCAGGACCTCGTCGTAGCCCGCGCCGTTCTCGGTGATGTAGAGGTCGACCGGCGGGTAGTCGGTGTGGAGCCGGGTCAGCACCTCGTGCAGGCCGCTCTCGTCGATCTCCCAGCCCATCCCGGTGACCGGGCGGCCGCCGTCCACGAACCCGACCGACTCGCTGCCCACCCAGGGGGAGTGGGAGGCGAACGGCGACGTCGCCGCCTGCCCGGCCGTACCGGCCTCGCCCGTCACGGTGAACCGCGAGTAGTAGTTCACGCCGAGCTGGTCGAGCGGCTGGTTGATGACCGCCAGGTCGCCCGGCCGGACGGCCGCGTCGAAGCCCAGCTCCTCCAGGTCGGTCAGCACGTCGGCCGGGTATGAGCCGCGCAGCAGCGGGTCGAGGAAGAAGCGGTTCTGCATGCCGTCCACGCGGCGCGCCGCGTCGAGGTCGGCCGCCGAGCCGCTCGCCGGGCTGATCGCGTACAGGTTGACGGCCGCGCCGAACCGGTGCTCCGGGCGCCGCTCGCGCATCGCCTGCACGGCCAGCCCGTGCCCGAGCATCAGGTGGTGGGCGGCGCGCAGCGCGGCGGGCCCCTCGCGGCGGCCGGGCGCGTGCTCGCCCGACGCGTACCCGAGGAACGCCGCGCACCACGGCTCGTTCACCGTCATCCACTGCCCGACCCGGTCGCCGAGCGCCTCGTGGACGTGCCCGGCGTACTCGGCGAACCGGTACGCGGTGTCGCGCTCCGGCCAGCCGCCCGCGTCCTCCAGCTTCTGCGGCAGGTCCCAGTGGTAGAGCGTCGGCCACGGCTCGATGCCCGCCTCCAGCAGCGCGTCCACCAGCCGCCGGTAGAAGTCGAGCCCGGCCGCGTTCGGCCGGCCGCTCCCGGACGGCTGCACCCGCGGCCACGAGATCGAGAACCGGTACGCCGTCAGCCCCAGCTCCGACATCAGCGCGATGTCGTCCCGGAACAGGTGGTAGTGGTCGACGGCGACGTCGCCGGTGTCGCCGCCGAGCACCTTGCCGGGCGTCCGGCAGAAGGTGTCCCAGATCGACGGCCCGCGCCCGTCCTCGGCCGCCGCCCCCTCGATCTGGTACGCGGCCGTCGCGGCCCCCCAGCGGAACCCGGCCGGGAACGCCAGCACCGGCGCCGGCGGCGTACTGCTGCTTTCCTGTACGGAGGTCACGCTTTGATCGCACCTTCCATGATTCCGCCGATGATCTGGCGGCCGAACACGACGAACACCACGAGCAGCGGCAGGATCGCCACCGTCGTCCCGGCGAACATGAGCGTGTAGTCCTTGAAGTAGGCGTTGGCCAGGTTGTTGATCGACAGCTGCACCGTGGGGTTGTCGGGGGTCAGCACCGCCAGCGGCCACATGTACTCGTTCCAGGTCTGCATGAACGTGAAGAGGCCGAGCACGCCCGCGGCCGGGCGCAGTGCCGGCAGCACGACCCGCCAGTAGATGCCGAACGTGGTGCAGCCGTCGACGCGGGCGGCCTCGATCAGCTCGTCCGGGACGGCCTGCGCCGCGTACTGCCGCATCATGAAGACGCCGAACCCGGTGACCAGGAACGGCACGATGACCGCCTGGAGCTGGTTCTGCCAGCCGATCTCCACCATGATCATGTACAGCGGGATGATCCCCATCTGCACCGGGATCATCATGGTCGCGATGATCGTCAGCAGCAGCGCGTTCTTGCCGCGGAAGCGCAGCTTGGCGAACGCGAAGCCGGCCAGCGAGGCGAAGAAGACCGTCGAGACCGTGACGACCGACGAGGCGATCGCCGAGTTCAGCAGGCCCTGGGCGAAGTAGGCGTCCGGGTTGTCGAACAGCCGGCCCACGTTGTCGCCGATGTTGCCGCCGGGGAGCAGCGGCGGCGGCACGTCCGACACCGAGGCGTTGGTGCGGGTGGCCACCACGATCATCCAGTAGATCGGGAAGATCGACAGGACCAGCGCCACGACCAGCGTCAGGTACGTCAGCGGGCTGGCCTCCCAGAGCCCGCGCAGCCGTCCGGGCTGCTTGCCGGTCCGGCCGCGCACCGGGGTCACAAGCGTCATTTCGCGCCTCCCGTGCGCCGCACGAACAGGAAGTTGAGCAGGGAGAACACGATGATCAGCAGGAACAGCGCCCAGGCCACCGTGGCGCCGTAGCCGTAGCGGTCGTCGGTGAAGGCGTTGTCGAACATGTACATCGTGATCGTCTGGAACTGGTGCAGCGAGCCGCCGTCCATCTTGTTGCTGGTGCCGATGCCGAACAGCACCGGCTCGGTGAACAGCTGCAGCCCGCCGATCGTGGAGATGATGACGGTGAAGATGATCGTCGGCTGCAGCATCGGCACGGTGATCTGCCAGAACTGCCGCATCCGGGACGCGCCGTCGATCGCCGCCGCCTCGTACAGGTCCTTCGGGATCGCCTGCATCGCGGCCAGGTAGATCAGCGCGTTGTAGCCGATCCAGCGCCAGTTGACCATGGCCGCGACCGCGATCCAGGACCAGCCGCGGCTCGCCTGCCAGTCGATGTCCCCGGCGCCGACCAGCCCGAGCACCCAGTTGATCATGCCGTAGTCGCGGTCGAACATCTGGGTGAACACGATCGCGACCGCGGCGGTCGAGGTGACCAGCGGCGCGACCATGCCGATGCGCCAGAACGTGCTGCCGCGCATCCGCCGGGCCAGGGTGTTGGCCAGGAACAGCGCCAGCAGCAGCTGCGGGACGGTCGCGACGACGAAGATCCCGATCGTGTTGACCGTGGCGTGCCAGAAGTCGGCGTCGGAGAGCAGGTACTCGAAGTTCTCCAGGCCGACGAACTCGCGCGTCCCCGAGGCCAGCCCCCATTCGTGCAGCGACACCCACAGGGTGAACAGCAGCGGGAACAGCCCGAAGACGATGAAGACCAGGTAGAACGGCGAGATGAACAGGTAGGGCGAGGCTTTCAGGTCGAGCCGGGCGAGCCGGGCCCGCCACCCCGGCTTGCGGGGGCCGGAGGCCGGGGGCGGCGTCGCGGCCGCGGTCTCGGGTCGGACGTCGATGGTCATGCGCCTCCTTCCGGAGGAGTGCGAGTGGGAGCGCGGAGCGGGAAGCGGTCCTTCACCGGGCCGCGGCGCGCCCTGGGTACGCGAGCGCGCCGCGGCCGGAGAGGGGAGCGGTTACCGGGCGGCCTTCTTGGCCTCCTCGACCGCCTTCGTCCAGGCCTCCTCGGGCTTGACCTTGCCCTGGCCCACCGCGATCAGGACGTTCTCCACCGCGAGCCGGACGTCCTCGTTCTTCGGGCCGAGGTGCACCGGCTTCACCTGCGCGGCCATGTCACCGAAGATCTGGCCGGTCGGCGCGTCGCTGAAGTACGCGCTCTTGGAGTCGCCGACGGCCGGGTCCTTGGCCGCCTGCGGCGACGACGGGAAGGTGTTCTTGTCCTTGTACGCCCCGACCTGGCCCTGCGGCGAGGTCAGGAACTTGGCCAGCTCGGCGGCCTCCTTCTGGTGCTTGGACTGCTTGGGCACCGCCAGCCAGGAGCCGCCCCAGTAGCCGCCGCCGCCGGGGATGCTCGCCACGTCCCACTTGCCCTTGCCGGACTCGCCGGAGAACTCCTCGATGCCGCCGAGCATCCAGGAGGGGCACGGCACGGCGGCGAACGTGTCGCGCTTGAGCGCGGTCTGCCACGGCGGGGTGAAGATCGCCATGTCCGCCGTCATCTTGTTCTGGGAGAACTTCAGCGACGTGTCGAACGCCTGCTTGACCGCGGGGTTGGTGTCGAACACCAGGTTGTTGCTCTTGTCGAAGAAGCTGTAGCCCGGGCCGGCGCCGGCGTTCTGCAGCACGGTGGCGCGGAAGATCGCGGTCGGGCCGTCCAGCCACTTGGTGTCGGGCTGCTTGCCCATGAAGTCCTGGCCGGTCTTCAGGAACGCGTCCCAGGTCGGCCAGAGCTTGGAGACCTCGGCGCGCTCGGTCGGCAGGCCGGCCTTCTTGAACAGGTCCTTGCGGTAGCACATGCCGAGCGGGCCGATGTCGGAGCCGAGCCCGATCAGCTGCTTGCCGTCCGGGGTGAGGCCCATCTGCCACTTCCACGGCAGGAAGTTGCCCTGGAGCTCGCGACCGCCATGGTCGAAGAGGTTCACGAACTTGCCGGGCTGCTGCATGTAGACGGGCAGGATGCCCTCCTCCAGCGCGACCACGTCGCCGGCCCCGCTGTTGGTGGACATCCACTGCTGGATGCGCGGCTTGTAGTCGTCCAGGCTGGAGACCTTGCGCTGCTTGATCTTGACGTTCGGGTGGGACGCCTCGTACTGCTTGTAGAGCTGCTCGTAGCCGAACTCGCCGAAGACGTCGACGGTCAGCTCGATCGGCCCGGAGCCGCTCTCGCCGTCGTCGCCGCCGCAGGCGGCGAGTCCGGCGGCCGTGAGGACCCCGGCCAGCAGCGCGGCCGCGGTCCGTGCTGCCGGCCTGCGGCCGCGTCGCTTGGTGACCCTCATTCCGACCCCTCTCAGGTCGTGCGGGTGGGTGGGGGGATGGCTCGGATGCCCGCACCGACCGGGGGGAGGGTGGCGGCCATCACTTGTGTGGGAGCGCTCCCACGGATGAAAGACGGGCGGACATGTGGTTGTCAATGGCCCGCAACACAACCGTTACCCGGCGCCCGCCGGGGGGCTGCGGACATGTTGACAGACCGTGCGGCGGCCGCGAGGCTGGGGTATGGGAGCGCTCCCAAGGTCTGGGTGTGGCACGGGGCGCTCCCGTCGTGGACCTGGCGGGCCGGGCCGTACCTCCCTCGCGCCGTGCCAGGTCGTTCCCGGGGGCCGGGAGCGGAGGGGCGCGGGCCGGCACCCGCGCCCCTCCGCCGCACGCCCGCGGTCACGCCCGGCTCAGCCCTCGGCGGCGATCGACAGCGGCGGCGCCGCCGGCGCGGTCGAGCGGCGCACCACCAGCTCGGGCCGGTACAGCAGCTCGGTGCTGGGCGCCCGGGTGCCGCCGATCTCCTCCAGCAGCGTGCTCACCGCCGCCAGCCCCATCTCCCGTACGGGCTGGCGCACGGTCGTCAGCGGCGGATCGAGGTACGGCGTCATCAGCGAGTCGTCGAACCCCACGACCGACACGTCCTCGGGCACCCGCAGATGCCGCTGCCGGGCGCCCCGGATCACGCCGATCGCGAGGATGTCGCTGCCGCAGCAGATGGCCGTGCAGCCCCGGTCCAGCAGCCGCTGCGCCGCGGCCTGCCCGCCCTCCACCGTGAACACCGTGTTGGCCACCAGCTCGTCGATGTCGGTGATCCCCAGATGCTCGGCCATGCCGCGCCGGAACCCCTCGGTCTTGCGGATCGACGGCACGAACCGGCCCTGCCCCATCGCCAGCCCGATCCGCCGGTGGCCGAGAGAGGCCAGATGGGCCACCGCCATCTCCAGCGACGCGGTGTCGTCGTTGGAGATGTACGGCGCCTCGATGTCGGGCCGGTACCCGTTCACCAGCACGATCGGCAGCCCGCGGTCGGTCAGCCGGACGTAGCGGGCGCGGTCGGAGCGCGAGTCGGCGTGCAGCCCGTTCACGAAGATGATCCCCGAGACGCCGCGCTCCAGCAGCAGCTCGGTGTAGTCGTCCTCGGTGATCCCGCCGGGCGACTGGGTGCACAGCACCGCGGTGTACCCGGCCAGCGCCAGCGCGTTCTCGATGACCTGCGCGAACGCCGGGAAGATCGGGTTGATCAGCTCCGGCACGATCAGCCCGATCAGCCCGGCCCGCTGCTGCCGCAGCCGCGCCGGCCGCTCGTACCCCAGCACGTCCAGCGCGCTGAGCACGGCCTGGCGGGTGGCCGCGGCCACGCCTGGCTTCCCGTTGAGCACGCGGCTCACCGTCGCCTCGCTGACTCCCGCATGGGCAGCGATGTCGGCCAGGCGCATCGTCATGGCCATAACTTATCGTTCCCCGTCCGGCTCGCCGCCGGTTGTGACATCGCACCATACGGCGGTGTCCGGGGGGAGGACGATGCAGTCGCCGTCGGGGCGGATCGGGCCGCTGGCGAGCAGCGGCCGGCCGTACGCCGGGATCCGCACCGTGCGGTCGCCGAGGTTCACCGCGCAGGTGAGGCGCGCGCCGGGGGCGCCGGCGCCGGGCAGGGCCTCGCGCGAGAAGACCAGCGTGCCGGGCGGGCCGACGAGCCAGCGGAGCGTTCCGTCGCCGAGCGCGGGGTGCTCGCGGCGCAGGCGCAGCGCGGACCGGTACAGCGACAGCATCGAGTCCGGGTCGGCGGACTGGCGCTCCACCGTCAGGTCCGCCCAGTGCGGCGGGATCGGCAGCCAGCTCGCCTCGCCGGGGCCGAAGCCGAACGGCGGCGCGTCGCCCGACCAGGGGAGCGGTACGCGGCAGCCGTCGCGGCCGGACTCGGGGTCGCGGGCGCGCTGCGGGTCCTGGAGGAACTCCTCGGGCAGGTCCAGGACCTCCGACAGGCCCAGCTCCTCGCCCTGGTAGATGTAGGCCGAGCCGGGCAGCGCCAGCATCAGCATCGCGGCCGCGCGGCCGCGCCGCCGCCCGACCTCGCCGTCGCCGTACCGGGTGACGTGCCGCTTGACGTCGTGGTTGGACAGCACCCAGGTGGTGGGGGCGCCGACCTGGCCCGCGGTGCGCAGCGACTCGTCGATGACGTCGCGCTTCTCGCGCGGGTCCCAGCCGACGGTCAGGTAGTGGAAGTTGAACGCCTGGTGCAGCTCGTCCGGGCGCACGTACAGCGAGAGCCGCTCGGCGTTCGGCGCCCACGCCTCGGCGACGGCGATGCGCTCGCCCTCGTAGGAGTCGAGCAGCGCCCGCCAGGACCGGTGGATCTTGTGGACGCCGTCCTGGTCGAAGTAGGGCAGCACGGTGCGGCCCAGCATGGTGACCTGGTCGCTGAAGCCGACGTCGGGCAGCCCGGCGGCCTTCACCATGCCGTGCGCCACGTCGACGCGGAAGCCGTCCACGCCCAGGTCGAGCCAGAACTTCAGCACGTCCTCGAACTCTGCGTGGACCTCCGGGTTCTCCCAGTTCAGGTCGGGCTGCTCGGGCGCGAACAGGTGCAGGTACCACTGGCCGTCGGGGACCCGCGTCCAGGCGGGGCCGCCGAAGACCGACTCCCAGTCGTTGGGGGGCTGAGAGCCGTCCTCGCCGCGTCCCTCGCGGAAGATGTAGCGCTCCCGGGCGGCGCTTCCCGGCTGGGCGGCGAGGGCCTCCTGGAACCAGGCGTGCCGGTCGGAGCTGTGGTTCGGGACGACGTCCACGATGATCCGCAGCCCGCGCTCGTGCGCGTCGCGGATCAGCGCGCGGGCGTCGTCGAGGTCACCGAAGATCGGGTCGACGTCGCGGTAGTCGGCCACGTCGTACCCGAAGTCGGCCATGGGGGAGGTGTAGAACGGGGTCAGCCAGAGCGCGTCCACGCCCAGCTCGGCGAGGTGGGGAAGCCGTTCGCGGACGCCCGCGAGGTCGCCGATCCCGTCCCCGTTCGAGTCGGCGAAGCTGCGGACGTACACCTGGTAGATGACCGCGTCACGCCACCACCCGGCGGTGTTCCGGGGGGCGGGGGTGACGTCGATGGTGTGCTGCGTCATGGTGTCCTTTGTCGGGTTTCCTTGACGTGTGTTCGTGCGGAGCGCGTGCGGGGTCGCTGGTCCCTCCGACCCCCAGTGTGCGTCGGGAGCGGCCGTTACTTGACTCCCCCCGCGGTGAGACCCGCCACGATCCGGCGCTGGAAGATCAGCACCACCACGACCAGCGGGACGGTGACGATCACGCCGGCCGCCATCTGGGTGCCGAACGGCTGGTCGAAGCCGGACACGCCGGTGAACTTGGAGATCGCGACCGTGGCGGTCTGCATCTCCTTCTTGTTGACCACCGAGAGCGCGATGATGAACTCGTTCCACGCGGCGATGAACGTCAGGATCGCCGTCGTGAACACCCCGGGGGCCGCCAGCGGCACCACGACCTTGCGGAACGCCTGGCCGCGGGTGCAGCCGTCCACCATCGCGGCCTGCTCCAGCTCGAACGGCAGCTGCCGGAAGAACGCGGTCAGCAGCCACACCGTCAGCGGCAGCGCGAAGCCGAGGCTGGGCAGGATCATCGCCTGGTAGGTGTTGATCCACTCGATGTCGGTGAAGAGTTTCAGCAACGGGATGAGCTGCGAGATTCCCGGGAACATCGTGGTGCCGATGATGACGCCGAGCACCGCGTTCTTGAACGGGAACGTCAGCCGCGCCAGCGCGTACGCGGTGAACACCCCGACGATCAGCGTGAGCACGGTGGTGATCCCGGCCACCACGAAGCTGTTGACGAGCGCCCGGCCGAAGCCGTTGCCGCCGCCGAACACGGCGGCGAAGTTCTCCAGCGACCAGCGGGCCGGGACGATCGAGTTGTCGAACTGGTCCTGCGGGCGCCGGAACGCCGACACGATCATCCAGTAGAACGGGACCAGGCAGTAGAGCACCACGGCGGCGATGCCCACGTACGGCAGGACCTTGCGGGCCCCGGCGGCGACGGCGGTCATGCGCGCACCCCCTTCCTCTTGGCCTTCCTGCCGCGGCCCGCCTTCACCGTCTCGCGGGCCTCGCCGATGATGTCGGCGCCGAGCAGCCTGACGAACAGGTACGAGATCACCGCGATGTAGACGAACAGCACGGTGGCGTACGCGGCGGCCGAGCCGTACCGCAGGTTGTTCGCCTCGAACCAGGAGATCATCGTCAGCGTCTCGACCGACTTCTTGTTGACGCCGATCAGCACCGCCGGCAGGTCGAACATGCGCAGCACGTCCAGCATCCGGAACAGCACCGCGACCAGCAGCGCCGGCTTGACCAGCGGCAGCGTGATCCGGAAGAACTGCTGGACCGCGCCGGCGCCGTCCACCTTGGCGGCCTCGTACACCTCGCGCGGGATCAGCTGCAGCCCGGCCAGCACCAGCAGCCCGATGAACGGCGAGGTCTTCCACACCTCGGCGATCACGACCGCGAGCTTGGACTCGAAGCCGTCGGCCGTCCACAGCACCTGGTGCCGGATGACCGCGTTGAACGCGCCGTCCGCCTGGAAGATCCACCGCCACAGCAGCCCGGAGATCGCGGTGGGGATCGCCCACGGCACCAGCACGCTGGCCCGCACGATGCCGCGGCCGCGGAACGCCCAGTGCATGATCAGCGCCATGGCGACGCCGATGACCGTCTCCAGCGTCACGGTGGTGACGGTGAAGAACGTGGTGTTGCCGAAGGCGTTCCAGAACGCGTCGGCGCTGTCCCCGGAGAAGATCGCGGTGTAGTTGTCCAGCCCGACGAACCGCTCGCCCTCGATCACGAAGCCGTCGGCGTCCAGGCCCTGCCCCTTGGTGAACAGCGACTCGCGGAAGCCCGCGATCACCGGGTAGCCGACGACGAGCGCCAGCACCAGCAGGGTCGGGGACAGCAGGATCGCGGCCAGCCGGCGCGATCCCGACACGTCCTTCTTGGGCTTGCCTCGCCCCTTCTTCGCCGGTGCGCCGGACTCCGCGCCCGCCGCCCGCCTCTCGTCGAACGTGGTGGCCATCTGCCTCATCTCTCTCGAACGTCGCCGTGCCGTGGCGGGGCGGCGTCCGGGTCACGGCGTGCCGGTCAGGGCGGGGTGGTCAGCGCGCCGAGCTTGCCCGGGAGGTCGCT